>NZ_QBJB02000019.1:0-51174 GCF_003057675.2 Pantoea sp. RIT413 | reverse complement strand
GGTGCCCACGTTTACGTGCAGTTTGTTACGCTGAAATTGCTCTTTCGCCATGGCGATAATCCTTACGTTATGCCTTCATCATTGATGAAGGCATCAGTTAACAATTTTTAAACCGTAGCCTTATTTGCCACGAGCTTCAATAACGGCCTGAGCGACGTTGTTCGGCGCATCATCGTACTTCAGGAACTCCATGGAGTAAGAAGCACGGCCTTTTGTCAGTGAACGCAGCTGAGTTGCATAACCGAACATTTCGGAAAGCGGGACTTCAGCGTGAATCTGAACGCCGGTAGCGTTAGATTCCTGACCTTTAAGCATACCACGACGGCGGCTCAGGTCACCGATAACGTCACCGGTGTTCTCTTCTGGCGTTTCTACTTCAACCTTCATGATTGGCTCAAGCAGAACCGGGGTTGCTTTCTTAAAGCCGTCTTTAAACGCAAGAGAAGCAGCCAGTTTAAACGCCAGCTCTGAGGAGTCAACGTCATGGTAAGAACCGAAGTGCAGACGCACGCCCAGATCAACTACCGGGTAACCCGCCAGTGGACCAGACTTCAGCTGCTCCTGGATACCTTTATCAACGGCAGGGATGTATTCGCCAGGAATCACACCACCTTTAATGTCGTTAACAAATTCGTAGCCTTTCGGGTTTGAACCCGGCTCCAGTGGGTACATGTCGATAACAACATGACCATACTGACCACGACCACCAGACTGCTTGGCGTGTTTACCTTCAATACCGGTAACTTTAGAGCGGATCGCTTCGCGATACGCAACCTGAGGTTTACCGATGTTCGCTTCAACGTTGAATTCACGCTTCATGCGGTCAACGATGATGTCGAGGTGCAGCTCACCCATACCAGCGATGATGGTCTGGTTAGACTCTTCATCAGTCCATACGCGGAATGATGGGTCTTCTTTCGCCAGACGACCCAGAGCCAGACCCATTTTTTCCTGGTCAGCTTTGGTTTTCGGCTCAACGGCGATAGAGATTACCGGCTCCGGGAACTCCATGCGCTCAAGGATGATGACGTTATCCGGGTCACACAGGGTGTCACCGGTGGTCACATCTTTCAGGCCGATCGCAGCAGCGATGTCGCCCGCACGAACTTCTTTGATCTCTTCACGCTTGTTAGCGTGCATCTGAACGATACGGCCCAGACGCTCACGGTTTGACTTGACCGGGTTGAACACGGTATCACCGGTGTTAACCACGCCAGAGTAAACGCGGAAGAAGGTCAGGTTACCAACAAACGGGTCGGTTGCGATTTTGAACGCCAGCGCAGCAAACGGCTCGTTGTCGTCAGAGTGACGCTCAGCCGGTGTGTCTTTACCGTCGTCCAGCATACCGTTGATCGCGGTAACGTCAGTCGGTGCTGGCAGGTATTCAACTACCGCATCCAGCATCGCCTGAACACCTTTGTTCTTAAATGCAGAACCACAGGTTACCAGGATGATTTCGTTGTTCAGAACGCGCTTACGCAGAGACGTTTTGATCTCTTCTTCAGTCAGCTCTTCGCCGCCGAAGAATTTCTCCATCAGCTCGTCAGAACCTTCAGCTGCAGATTCAACCAGCTTCGCACGCCATTCATCAGCCAGATCCTGCATATCAGCCGGGATATCTTCGTAAACGAAGGTAACGCCCTGATCTTCATCGTTCCAGTTGATGGCTTTCATTTTCACCAGGTCAACAACACCGGTGAATTTCTCTTCTGCGCCGATTGCCAGCTGAAGTGGAACCGGGTTTGCACCCAGACGCACTTTCATCTGATCAACAACTTTCAGGAAGTTAGCACCCATGCGGTCCATTTTGTTAACGAACGCGATGCGTGGAACTTTATATTTGTTAGCCTGACGCCATACGGTTTCAGACTGTGGCTGAACACCACCAACCGCACAGTAAACCATAACTGCGCCATCAAGCACACGCATAGAGCGCTCTACTTCGATGGTGAAGTCAACGTGTCCCGGGGTGTCGATGATGTTGACGTGGTGTGGCTCGAACTGCTTAGCCATACCAGACCAGTAACAGGTGGTCGCAGCGGAAGTGATGGTAATACCACGTTCCTGTTCCTGCTCCATCCAGTCCATGGTTGCGGCGCCGTCATGTACTTCACCGATTTTATGGTTTACACCGGTGTAGAACAGAACACGTTCGGTAGTGGTAGTTTTACCGGCGTCGATGTGAGCACTGATACCGATGTTACGATAGCGCTCAATGGGTGTTTTACGAGCCATTTGATTCCTCTGATTCTGAGACGTTCATAGTTAAAAAAGCCCAGCAGGTAAGCCACTGGGACGCCCGCTGGGTTAATAACAACTACCTTGCTGTTACCAGCGGTAGTGTGCGAACGCCTTGTTGGCTTCAGCCATACGGTGAACGTCTTCACGTTTCTTAACTGCAGTACCTTTGTTCTCTGCAGCGTCAGAAAGTTCGTTCGCCAGGCGAAGAGCCATTGATTTATCACCGCGTTTACGAGCAGCTTCAACGATCCAACGCATTGCCAGAGCATTACGACGAACCGGACGGACTTCAACTGGAACCTGGTAAGTTGAACCACCAACGCGACGTGACTTCACTTCGACAGTCGGACGTACGTTTTCGAGTGCAACTTCGAAAGCTTCCAGACCGTCTTTACCAGCACGTTGAGCCAGGGTATCAAGTGCGGTATAGACGATTGATTCAGCAGTAGATTTTTTACCATCTACCATCAGGATATTTACAAATTTAGCCAGCAGCTCTGATCCGAACTTAGGATCCGGCAGAATTTTACGCTGACCAATGACGCGACGACGTGGCATGGAAATACTCCGTTGTTAATTCAGGATTGTCCAAAACTCTACGAGTTTATTTTGACATTAAAGTTAAAACGTTTGGCCTTACTTAACGGAGAACCATTAAGCCTTTGGCTTCTTCACGCCATACTTGGAGCGAGCCTGCTTACGGTCTTTAACACCTGAGCAGTCCAGCGCGCCACGAACGGTGTGGTAACGCACACCTGGCAGGTCTTTAACACGACCGCCACGGATCAGGATCACGGAGTGTTCCTGCAGGTTATGACCTTCACCACCGATGTAGGAGGTAACTTCAAAACCGTTAGTCAAACGCACACGGCAAACTTTACGCAGTGCTGAGTTTGGTTTTTTCGGGGTAGTGGTGTAGACACGAGTACAAACACCACGTTTTTGCGGGCAAGCTTCCAGCGCTGGCACGTTGCTTTTAGCAACCTGACGAACGCGTGGTTTGCGAACCAGCTGGTTAACTGTTGCCATTAAATAGCTCCTGGATTTAGCTTTTGCTTCGTAAACACGTAATAAATCACCTCGCATTTCTACGAGGAGGCAGAATTTTAGGGCTGTGCCTATAGGGTGTCAAGAAATAACCAGGTTTTCGCGTTTACCAGGCCACTTGCTGTTGATGCTTTACCGTCAGCGCAACGAATCCAGTATAGTCCAGACGGGCAACACTGGTTGAAATTTGAGCAGATAATCCGCGTGCGACAACATCCTCTTCCAGCACCCATAGCGTAGCCGGTGCCGCGCTGAGCCGGGCCAGCATTGTGCTGCCCTGCAGCGCGCCGGTGACCCCATCCTGCAGCAGCAGCAGGTCATCCTCCGGGCGCAGCAGCAGCAGCAGCGTTTCGATATCGCACTGCCAGGGGGAGTTCATCAGCGTATAAAGCATGGCAGTTTCTCAAAAACAGATAATGCGATCGAAGGAGGCAAGCGTCTGGCGTAATGCGTCACTCTCCAGCACCTGGGCTGTTAACACGCGCTCTGCGCTCAGGCTCACTCCGCGCGCCAGTAGCGAATGCTGACAGATATAGCACTGCTCAATATCATAAAGCGCCAGCACACCAAAGGTGGCGATATAGTCGCGCGCCAGTATAGTTTTCGGCTGCTGCTGCTCAGTCAGCTGCAGCACACCGTCGCCGATAAAAAAGAGGCCAACATCTTCGCTCAGCGCGCCGGTAGCCAGAACGGCATCCAGCCCTTCCCTGCCGGCACTGCTGCCGTGTGGCGCGCGGGTAAAGAGGAACGCAACGCGGTTCATCAGAATTGCACCAGACGATCGCAGCTGAGCGCCGCTTCAGCCAGTGCACCCAGACCGCTGAGTTCAAAACCCGGCTGCAGATTGCTGCCCGCCAGCTGCAAACGCGCGGCCTCCTGCCGATCGGTAATGCCACGCCGCAGCGCGGCAGCCACGCAGACGTTAAGCGCGACACCGCAGGCGTCGTGCAGCTGCTGCCAGCTGCGCACAATGTCAGCTTCGTCACTGGCAGGTGCGCTCAGCTCACTGGCGTTCAGCACACCTTCACGGTAAAAAAATATGCTCTCCAGCACGTGGCCTGCAGCAATCAGCGCGCGGGCAAACAGCAGCGCGCTGGTCGCGTTCTGGGTGCCGTAAGCCGGCCCGGTCACCAGCAGGGTATAGCGCATCAGCGATCCTGTCCCTGAAAATCGCCGTTCTTAAACTGACGTATGTAGAGATAGACCGTATGCCTCGAGATATTCAGACGGGCGGCAACCTGATTGATGGCATCCTTGATGTCAAAAATGCCTTTCTCATACAGATTAAGCACGATCTGCCGGTTCTTGGCGTTGTTAGAGACGTTGCGATCCGCGCTGACCTCTTCAATGGTGAACTCCAGCGTCTGCATCACCAGATCTTCTACCGAACTGGCAAAGTTTACGCTTGAGTCGACCTGCTGCATCTCTGGCGGCATAAAGGTTGACATGATTTGCGAGAACGGTACATCCAGATTCATATTGATGCAGAGCAAACCAATGACGCGCTGCTGGCGATTACGAATAGCAATGGTGACCGATTTCATCAGGACACCGCTTTTGGCGCGCGTAAAGTAGGCGCGGGAGACATTGCTGTCAGCGCCATGCATATCATGCAGCATGCGCAGCGCCAGATCGGTAATCGGCGATCCGACTTTGCGCCCCGTATGTTCGCCGTTAGCAATACGCACAGCTGAACATTTCAGATCTTCCAGCGAGTGCAGCACGATTTCGCAGTGCGAGCCAATCAGCATCGCCAGACCGTCGACCACTGCCTCGTAAGATTTGAGAATATCGTAATCTGCTTGCTCAAAAGGGCGCTGCTCCAGTAAATCGAAGTCAGTCAGTTCACCGGGATTAAATGGATTAGACATCGAAGACATTACCCTACGTGGCTGGAGCCTGTCGCGACAGCATTGGGGCAGACTCATCTTATGATCATTATGCAGGCGTTAGTCTGGCAAATGTCGTCCGCTTTAGCCAGAGCTTTGCACATATGCAGCAGGAATTGAACGTGCGGGGGAATGCAGAGGGAACTGCCGCCCGAAGGCGGCAGAACAGAGCGATTACTGTGCTTTTTTCTCAGCAGCGGCCGGAGCCTGTGCTTTTTCATCCGCTTTTGGTGCTGCTTTGATATCCAGCAGTTCAACATCAAACACCAGCGTGGAGTTAGCCGGAATACCCGGTACGCCATTTTTGCCGTAGGCGAGGTTCGGCGGGATCACCAGTTTGATCTTGCCACCTTTTTTCACGTGCTTCAGGCCTTCAGTCCAGCCCGGAATGACGCCATCCAGACGGAAAGAGAGCGGTTCGCCACGGGTGTAAGAGTTATCAAACTCGGTGCCGTCGATCAGCGTACCTTTGTAATTGACCACAACAGTGTCGCTATCTTTAGGTGCGGCGCCGCTGCCCTCTTTCTCAACCTGATAGAGCAGACCAGATTCGGTCTTCTTCACGCCCTTCTCTTTCGCGAATTTTTCAGCAAAAGCGCTGCCTTTGTCAGCATTCTCTTTTGCATCTTTTTCCAGCTTCGCCTGAGCAGCACCCTTCACGCGACCTTCAAAGGCCTGCAGAGTCTGTTCGATCTCCTGGTCAGAGAGTTTGCTTTTACCGCCAAACGCGTCCTGAACACCAGCAATCAGCTGATCTTTGTCCAGTTTGATGCCCAGTTTCTCCTGTTCCTTCAGAGAGTTGTCCATGTAGCGACCCAGCGAAGCACCCAGTGCATAGGCAGATTGCTGATCTTCGTTTTTGAAAGCAGCATTTTTTGGTGCCTGTGGCGCAGCCTGCGCCGCGTCAGCCGGAGCTGCAGCGGTTTCTGCTGCCATCGCCAGCGGTGCATTAAGTGCGACAGCCATAGTGGTAGCTAACAATGTGACTTTAAACAGTGATTTCATCCTTTCTCCAAAACCGAAGCTTCAAACCTCGGGAATCATTGCGGACAGTGGTCCACACTATAACTTTACGCGGCAGTAACGAACACTCCCGCAGTGTAATTACCCGGTTAACCTCCGACCTTTTTTGCTTCAGGAAGTTTCATCTGAGATGTAGGCGCTGCGGGTAAATTCAATGGCAGGAGATAAACGCCGGGTAAATATCAGGTGATTCTGACCGTAAAGGCCGTAGAATCACGCCGGTTCATATCAATGCGCAGTACGATGACAGGAGGAGTAACGATGCAACAGACAGACTGGGATCGGCGCCTTGAAGCGCTGGAGAGCAAGCTGGCTTTTCAGGAAGACACCATTGAGCAGCTTAATCAGACGGTGGTCGAACATGAACTGGAGATGAGCAGGCTGCGGGAACATGTTCGCTTGCTGGTCGACAAAGTTAAAGCGGCAGCGCCCTCGATGGTTGCTTCGCCGTCGGAAGAGACACCTCCGCCGCATTATTAATACCTGCCGGCAGCAGAAAACAGAAAGGCCACCCGCAGGTGGCCTTTTTGTACCGGCAACGCTTAGTGGTTGCAGCCGCAACCGCCGCCGTGACCATGGTCGTGGTCGTGGTCGTGGTCGTGGTCGTGATGATGACCATCTGCGCCATGCACGTGACCGTGCGCCAGCTCTTCTTCCGTGGCTTCGCGGATAGCAACCACTTCCACGTTGAAGTTCAGGTTCTGACCAGCCAGCATATGGTTACCATCAACCACAACGTGCTCATCTTCTACTTCAGTGATTTCAACCGGCACCGGGCCCTGGTCGGTTTCTGCCAGGAAGCGCATGCCAACCTGCAGCTCATCCACACCCATGAAGACATCTTTAGGTACGCGCTGTACCAGATTGTCATCATACTGGCCATAAGCGTCATTTGCCGGGATATGCACGTCAAACTTGTCGCCGACCGCGTGATTTTCCAGCGCTTTTTCCAGACCAGAAATCAGGGAACCATGACCGTGCAGATAGTCTAACGGTGCACTTACCGGTGACTCGTCAACCAACACGCCATCTTCGGTACGAACCTGATACGCCAGGCTCACCACCAGGTCTTTTGCTACTTTCATGATATCTCCTAACCGTTGAGAACTAAGGATCCCGTCTCATTGGTCTATTTTTGCGTGCAATAACCAACCAGAAAGGTTTAAAGCTGAACAGATTTTATCCTGCAGAATATGCAGACCATTCAGCATTAGTGGCGCCGATTGTAACGGAATTCAACACCACTGTAAGTCTAAGCGTAAAAAAAGCTGTGCCGGCACGCTACTCGGGATGAAAAATGCCGATCACCTGCTCATTACTGCGGATCTGATCGCGCGCCTGCTTATCGGCCTCGCGCATCTGATGTCCGCATTTTACGCATTCCACCACATCGACACTGTTTTCGCGCCACATGGCCAGGGTGTCTTTTTCCTGACAGTGCGGACAGACCGCACCGGCGATAAAACGTTTACGCATTTTTTCCTGCCCGCCTGTTGTTCACGGAAACCTTAAGTGTATACCCTGCACACCGCAAATTGCAGCGATGGCCCTGAATAGCCCAGGCTGCCGGCTTACTCATCATCCCAGCCATTTATCTGCCGCTTTTCATGCTGCATCTCGCGCTGGAAGATATCCTCCAGTTCGCGTCGCGCTTCACGCACGCGGGAGACCTGCACGCTGTCATCATGGCCTGGCATCAGCTCACGCAGCATGCGCATATCCAGCCGGCGGAAATGCTGCTGCGCACGCTGCGCCTGATGAGGATGCATGCCAAGAGAGATCAGCGCCTTGCGACCAAGCTCCAGCGCACTGGAGAACGTTTCACGGGAGAATAGCGTGACGCCTGCCTGCAGCAGTTCGTGCGCCTCGACGCGCCCGCGCGCCCGCGCCAGAATCTCCAGCTGCGGAAAATGGTGCTGGCAGAGGTGCACAATGGTCATGGCATCTTCGGGATCGCTGCAGGTAATAACAATAGATTGCGCATTCTCTGCGCCTGCGGCCCGCAACAGCTCCAGCTCGGTGGCGTCACCGTAGTAAACTTTATAGCCATACTTGCGCATCAGGCTGACCGCAGAAATATCCCGCTCCAGCACCGTGATGCGCTTGTTGTTAGCCATCAGCAGACGCCCTACCACCTGCCCGAAGCGGCCAAAACCCACCACAATAACCTGCGGCTGATCGTCCTCAACAAAAGGCTTCTCATCACTGTCGTCTTTGTCATTAAAGCGACGGGCCAGAATCTTATCCACGCCCTGCATCAGCAGCGGGGTTGTCATCATCGAGAGGGTCACCGTGACCAGCAGCAGCGGCAGCTGATCGCCGCTGAACAGATGGGCGGATGACGCGGCGGAGAACAGGACAAACGCAAATTCGCCGCCCTGGCTGAGCACACCGGCAAACTGCAGACGCTCTGAACTGCGCAGGCCGTAAATGCGCGCCAGCACGTAGAGCACCAGCGCTTTTATCGCCACCAGCGCCAGTACGCCGATCAAAATAGCCACGATATGCGTATAGAGCACGCCAAGGTTCAGCGCCATACCAACAGAGATAAAGAACAGGCCCAGCAGCAACCCTTTGAACGGCTCGATAGCCACTTCAAGTTCGTGCCGGTACTCGCTCTCCGCCAGCAGGATCCCGGCGATAAAGGTGCCCAGCGCCATCGACAGGCCCAGCGCATCCATAAATAGCGCCGAGCCCAGTACCAGCAGCAGCGAGGCGGCGGTAAACACTTCTCTGACGCCGGAAGCGGCAATAAAGCGCAAAATAGGGCGCAGTAAATAACGGCCGCCCACCAGCATGCCGGCAAAGGCCAGCACTTTCATCGCAACTTTAAGCCAGTCAACGTGCCCGCTGTCGCCGCCGGAGAGTAACGGCACCAGCGCCAGCGCCGGGATCACCGCCAGATCCTGAAATAGCAGCACCGAAAAGCCCAGCTGTCCTGATTCGCTGCGGTTCATTCCTTTATCGCGCATCAGCTGCAGCGCCATAGCCGTAGAGGACATAGCCAGACCGATACCGCCTATCACGGCCGCCTGCCAGCTGAAGTCACTTAGCCAGAGCAGCACACCGAGGATCGCCGCAGAAAATATCACCTGCGCCGCGCCGACGCCGAAAATTGAGCGTCGCAGTGACCAGAGTTTGGCTGGATTCAGCTCCAGGCCAATGATAAACATCAGAAACACGACGCCCAGCTCGGAGAAGTGCAGGATCTCATCCACATCGCTGATAAAGCCCAGCCCCCACGGGCCGATCGCAATACCTGCGAGCAGATAACCCAGCACGGCACCAATTCCCAGCCGGGCAGCAACAGGGACCACCAGCACCGCCGCCACCAGATAGATGACGCCCGCTGTCAGTAACGTTTCACCTTGCATTACACTCCTCCCTGCGGCAGTGGTGACGCGAGCCAGTCGCCGTAGGCGCGGGCAAAATGACGCAGCGTTTCAGGCGTCTGCCGCCGCGCCCAGTGAATCACCATCGGTGTCATCCAGTGCATACGGCACATCTGCGCCGTCAGCTCAAATGGCCGCATAATATCGCTCATCGGATAGCGGTTCAGGCCGTCGTGATGGTAGGCCGCTTCAGGCTCACCGGTAGTCACTACGCTGCGCCAGTATTTCCCCTCCAGCGCGTTCCCATCCACGCCGCTGGCAAAACCACGCGACAGTACGCGATCCAGCCACTCTTTCAGCAGGGCAGGACAGCTGTAGGTATAGAGCGGATGCTGAAACACGACGATCTCATGGTCGCGCAGCAGCTGCTGTTCATAATGAATATCTATAAAAAAATCCGGATAGTGCGCATATAAATCGTGCACGGTGACGTGTTCAAGTTCCCTGGCCGACTGCAGCAAAACCCGATTGGCGATCGAATCCTGTGACTCCGGATGGGCGTAAAGCAGCAAAACTTTTGGTGGCTGCGACATCCTTCCCCTCCAAAGCGTCGTCACCGCAGCGGAATTCCGCTACCATGCTCAACGCAACTAAACATTATCGAATTATGTTGCCGATAAATTACCATATTCTGACGACACGGCGCCTATGATTGTCTTTTCCGCACTACAGATACGACGCGGCACCACTGTGCTGCTGGACAACGCAACCGCAACCATTAACCCCGGCCAGAAAGTGGGCCTGGTGGGTAAAAACGGCTGCGGCAAATCCACCCTGCTGTCGCTGCTTAAAGGTGAAATCAGCAGCGATGCCGGCAGCGTCACCTTCCCCGGCAGCTGGGCGCTGGCGTGGGTCAACCAGGAGACGCCAGCGCTGAGTAAAGCCGCGCTGGAATATGTTATCGACGGCGACCGCGAATATCGTCAGCTTGAATCTGAATTAGCGGATGCCAATGCGCGCGATGATGGCAACGCGATTGCGCTGCTGCACGGCAAGCTGGATGCGATTCAGGCGTGGAGTATACACGCGCGCGCGGCCAGTCTGCTGCACGGTCTGGGCTTTAGTCAGGAGCAGCTGATGCGGCCGGTCAGCGACTTCTCCGGCGGCTGGCGCATGCGTCTCAACCTGGCGCAGGCGCTGGTGTGCCGCTCCGATTTACTGCTGCTGGATGAGCCGACTAACCACCTCGATCTTGATGCCGTGATCTGGCTGGAGCGCTGGCTGAAAAGCTATGAGGGCACACTGATTCTGATCTCACACGACCGCGACTTTCTCGATCCGGTCGTGGATAAAATTATTCATATTGAGCAGCAGATGCTGATTGAATATACCGGCAACTACAGCTCTTTCGAGCGACAGCGCGTCGCTAAACTGGCGCAACAGCAGGCGCTCTATCAAAGCCAGCAGGAAAAAGTCGCGCACCTGCAGAAGTATATCGATCGCTTCCGTGCCCAGGCGACCAAAGCCAAACAGGCGCAGAGCCGCATCAAAATGCTGGAGCGCATGGAGCTGATTGCGCCAGCGCACGTGGATAACCCGTTCAGCTTCAGCTTCCGCGCGCCGGAAAGCCTGCCCAATCCGCTGCTGAAAATGGAGAAGGTCACGGCGGGTTATGGCGATCGCATTATTCTTGACGCGATCAAGCTCAATCTGGTGCCGGGCTCGCGTATTGGTCTGCTGGG
The DNA here is from genome assembly GCF_003057675.2 of Pantoea sp. RIT413. Classification (NCBI taxonomy): domain Bacteria; kingdom Pseudomonadati; phylum Pseudomonadota; class Gammaproteobacteria; order Enterobacterales; family Erwiniaceae; genus Pantoea; species Pantoea sp. RIT413. The sequence goes on along the minus strand of NZ_QBJB02000019.1, from coordinate 39,900 downwards.
CCGAAACGGTGCGGGTAAATCTACGCTGATCAAGCTGCTGGCGGGAGAGATCGATCCGCTGGAGGGCAAAGTGGGTCTGGCGAAAGGCATTAAGCTCGGCTACTTCGCGCAGCACCAGCTTGAGTATCTGCGCGCCGAGGAGTCACCGCTGCAGCATCTGGCGCGTATCGCGCCAGCCGTACTGGAGCAGCAGCTGCGCGATTACCTGGGCGGTTTTGGCTTTCAGGGCGATAAAGTCAGCGAAGCCACCGCGCGTTTTTCCGGCGGCGAAAAAGCGCGCCTGGTGCTGGCGCTCATCGTCTGGCAGCGTCCTAACCTGCTGCTGCTGGATGAGCCAACTAACCATCTCGATCTCGACATGCGTCAGGCGCTGACCGAAGCGCTTATCGACTTTGAAGGCGCGCTGGTGGTGGTGTCGCATGACCGGCATCTGCTGCGCTCCACCACTGACGATCTCTATCTGGTCCACGACCGCAAAGTGGACGTGTTTGCCGGCGATCTGGATGATTATCAGCAGTGGCTGAGCGACCTGCAAAAGCAGCAGGCGCAGCAGGATGCCGCACCAAAGCAGGATAATGCCAATAGCGCTCAGTCGCGCAAAGATCAGAAGCGTCGTGATGCTGAGCTGCGCGCGCAGACGCAGCCGCTGCGCAAAGAGATTGAGAAGCTGGAGAAGCAGATGGCTAAGTGGCAGAGTCAGCTGAGCGAGGCTGAAGCCCTGCTGGCTGACAGCGCGATTTACGATCAAAGCCGCAAAGCCGATTTAACCGCCGCCCTGCAGCGCCAGGCGGAGAGCAAATCGGCGCTGGAAGACGTCGAAATGGCGTGGCTGGATGCGCAGGAGCAGCTGGAGCAGATGCTGGCGAATTAGCGGCCAGCATCTATGCCGACCCTGCAGCTTTTCTCTCTTCTGCAGGGTTGGCATTCATGCCGTCCAGCCCATCACCGCAATGAACGTCTCCATGACGGATCTGTCTCTTTTCCAGGGGCGGCATTTATGCCGACCTGGCTCATCACCGCAACGGGTTAAAACGGCACATCCCCCAGCACCGTCGCGCGATGCATAATCCTGCGCGCCGGATAGTAATCGGCATTAGCGTAATGCTGCGTCACGCGGTTATCCCAGATAGCGATGTCGTTCTCCTGCCAGCGCCAGCGCACCTGAAACTCCGGCTTCGTAGCGTGCGCAAACAGATAGTTCAGCAGCGCGTCGCTCTCTTTTTCACTGACGCCCAGCAGACGCGTGGTAAACCCCTCGTTCACAAACAGCGCCTTACGCCCGCTGACCGGATGGGTGCGGATCGCCGGATGCCGGACCGGGGGATGCTTAGCCACCGCCTGCTGCCAGCGCTGATGCTCCTCCGGCGTGCGGCGATATTTATACTCCTGAAACGACTTCTTAAAATCGTGCTCCGCCTGTAACCCGCTCAGCAGCTGCTTAACCGGCTCAGAAAGGGTTTCATAAGCGGCAATTCCGCTGCTCCAGAGCGTATCGCCCCCGCTTTCCGGCAGCAGTTTCGCGGCCAGCAGAGCAATGGCCGGCGGCGTTTCAATAAAGGTGACATCGGTATGCCAGTTGTCGTTATCCGGCGGATTATCCTGATGGGTATCCAGCTCGATGATCTCTTCCACGCCAGCCGCATGCGGATAGACCGGATGAATATGCAGATCGCCAAAACGCACCGCCAGCGCCCGCTGCTGCTGCGGCGTAATCACCTGGTTGCGTAAAAACAGCACCTGATGACGCAGCAGGCCGTGATAGAGCTGTTCAAACTGCGCATCGCTCAGCGGACGGCTGAGATCGACATCGCTGACCTGCGCGCCGATCCAGGGGCCCAGCGCGGTAAAAGTAAGACGTTCGTTCATTGCTGCTCTCCATACCAGGGCGTCAGGCGGCGTTGCAGCGCGCGCAGACCCACTTCTAAACTAAATGCGATAACGGCAATGACGCCGATACCCGCCAGCACCACATCCGTAGCAAGAAACTCTCCTGCCGTCTGCACCATAAACCCCAGGCCCCGCGTGGCGGCGATAAGCTCTGCAGCCACCAGCGTTGACCAGCCGACGCCCAGCCCGATACGCAGACCGGTCAGGATCTCCGGCAGCGCGCCCGGCAGGATCACAAAGCGCAGCAATTGCCAGCGGGATGCGCCAAGCGCCTGTGCCGCGCGCACGCGGACCTGCCGGCAGTTTTTCACGCCAGCCAGCGTGGCCAGCGTCACCGGCGCAAAAATCGCCAGATAGATAAGTAAAATCTTTGAGGTTTCACCAATACCAAACCAGATCACCATCAGCGGCAGGTAGGCCAGCGGCGGCACCGGCCGGTAAAGCTCAATCAGCGGATCGAGCAGCCCGCGCAGCGCCGGGCTCAGTCCCATCGCAATGCCGGTCGGGATACCAATCAGCGCGGCAAAAAACAGCGCCACCAGCATGCGCGTCAGGCTTGCGGCCAGATGCTGCCACAGCGTGGCGTCCATAAAGCCCTGCGCACTGGCAATCAGCAGCAGTTTCTGCAGCACCTGCTGCGGCGCGGGCAGAAACAGCGGCGCAATCAGCCCCAGCGCCGTCACGCCCCACCACACCAGCAGTAGCAGCGCGATGCTCAGCAGGCTAAGCGACAGCTGGCGTGACAGCGGCCAGCGCAGGCCGCGGGTGCGCGCTGTACCGCGTTTCTCATCAATAACTGCACTCATACAAACGCCTCCCGCCGGGCAAACACCTGATTCAGCACATATTCACGACGTTCGATAAACGCCGGATCGGATTTGATGCTGCGGCACGGTTCGCCATCCGCGAAGCGCTGACCAAAATTGAGCTTTAGCCGCTCTACTATGCGTCCCGGTCCGGGCGACAGCAGCACCAGTTCGCTGGCCAGAAACACCGCTTCTTCAATGTCATGGGTAATCAGCAAAATCTGCTTGCCGGTGTCGCGCCACAGCGTCAGCAACAGGGTTTGCATCTGCTCGCGGGTAAACGCATCCAGCGCGCCAAAGGGCTCATCTAACAGCAGCAGCTGCGGATCGGCCGCCAGCGCACGCGCAATCCCCACGCGCTGACGTTGTCCCCCGGAGAGCTGCCAGATAAAACGCTTTTCTGCCCCCTCCAGCCCGACGTTGCGAATCAGCCGGCGGGCAACGGCGTGACGCTCCGCTTTTGCCATACCGGCCAGCTGCAGGCCAAATGCCACGTTATCGATCACGTTGCGCCACGGCAGCAGCCCTTCATGCTGAAACACCACGCCGCGGCTGGCGTCTGGCCCGGTCACCGCTTTGCCATCCAGCGTAATGCTGCCGGACTCCAGCGGCAGAAAACCGGCAATCAGGTTCAGCAGCGTGGTTTTGCCACAGCCGGATGGACCCAGCACCACCAGCAATTCACGGCTATCCAGCTGCAGGTTGATATCCTGCAGCGCGGGCTGACCGGCGTAACGTGCGTTGAGATGCGTGATGCTGAGCATATGGCCTCCGTTATTTCGCTAAAGGTGCAACAAAGCGGGTGGTCACAAAGCTGCTGTAGTCGCTGGCCGCTTCCGGCACCCGCCCCTGCTCTTTCAGGAAGTGCGCGGTATCAACAATGGCTTTATTCACCGGCTTGCCGAGTTGCTCAACCTGCTGTTGCGCCGTCAGATAGGTATTGCCTTTAACCAGACCCGGCACATCCCCTTCCGGTACGCCGCTCAGGCGCGACAGCTTGCTCAGGTTATCCGGCTGCTTCAGCCACTGTTCGGGCTGGGCGAGATAGGCCTGCTGTGCATCAATGGCGCTGCGGGCAAACGCAGTAACCACCTCCGGATGCTGCTGCGCAAAATCTTTACGCACCACCCAGACATCGAGCGTTGGTGAGCCCCACTGTCCCACCTGCGAGGAGTCGGTCAGCACGTGGCCCTCTTTTTCCAGCTCATTAACGGCCGGGGCCCAGACGTACGCGCCGTCAATATCGCCACGCTGCCAGGCGGCAACAATCGCAGGCGGTTGCAGGTTCACTAACTGCACCTGTGAGGGCTTAATGCCCCAGTGCTTCAGCGCCGCCAGCAGGCTGTAATGCGTGGTGGAGATGAAAGGTACGGCAATACGTTTGCCGATGAGCTGTTTCGGATCGCTGATCCCTTTTTTCACGACCAGCGCCTCGGAGTTACCCAGCTGTGATGCAAGCAGAAACGCTTCAATCGGCAGCTGCTGTGTGGCAGCGACCGCCAGCGGACTGGAGCCAATATTGCCAATCTGCACATCGCCGGACGCCAGCGCACGCAGCACGCTGGCGCCGCTGTCAAATTTGCGCCAGTCCACGGTTGCTCCGCTCTCACGGGCAAAGGTGTTATCCGCCTGAGCGACTTTGGCAGGCTCTGCGGAGGTCTGGTACGCCACGGTGACGTTGACTGCCCGTGCCTGAAACGCTATCAGTCCCAGTACTGCTGCCAGCGAGATTATTGTTTTTTGCATTGCCATCATCCTGTTCCCCGAAGTGAAGTTATGATGGCAGTGTCGCCAGCGGTGAAAGTTTCATAAAGGAATTAAAAATTATCCCTCATGCCAATCAGTTCTTAGATCAACATCAGGCAAGGCTATGCAAAAAAAGCAAATAGGCCGGACAGAAACGGTGACAAATTTGTCAGGCGCTCACATCGCTACTGTGTTATTGATCTCTACCTGATTTCATCACCTGAATAGCGGTTGTTATCTCCATGTCCATCGAAAAAGTCGCGCACCTGGCGGGCGTATCAAAAGCTACCGTTTCCCGGGTTCTGAACCAGCATCCCGGCGTGCGTCCCGATACGCGCAGTAAAGTGCTGGCAGCGATCAGCGCGTGTGACTACCAGCCTAATTTGCTGGCGCGCCAGCTGCGCACGGCGCAAAGCAACATGCTGCTGGTGCTGATTTCAGATATTACCAACCCCTTCTGTTCGCGCGTTGTGCAGGGGATTGAAGCGGAGGCGGAGGCGCAGGGCTATCACATTTTGCTCTGCAACAGCGCCTCTCAGCTGCGGCGCGAAACCGCCTATCTGGCGCTGCTGGCTGGCAAGGTCGTCGATGGCGTGATCACAATGGATGCCGCCGCCTGTCTGCAGGGGCTGAAAGATTTGATTGGTGATGCGCCGTGGGTGCAGTGTGCTGAATACGATCCCTCTATTAATGCATCCAGCGTGACTATTGATAACCGGCAGGCGGCCTTTGAGACGGTCCGCTACCTGGCCGGAAAGGGCCGAAAACAGATTGCGCTGGTCAACTGCGACATGCGCTATCTCTATTCACATCAGCGTGAGAGCGGCTACCGCGAGGCGCTGAAGGCGCTGAATATGACGTGGGATCGCGTGGCGTATGCGGAGAATATCTCCTGCGAAGCGGGCAGCGCCGCGCTGCATGCGCTGCTGGCACAGCCCTCTCCGCCCGATGCCATTTTTACCGTGTCAGATGTGCTGGCCGTTGGCGTTATTCACGCCGCGCTGGAAGCGGGACTGCGCGTTCCGGAGGATCTGGCCGTGGTAGGTTTTGACGGTATTCCGTTTACCAGCAGCCTGAATCCGCCGCTGACCACCATTGCGCAGCCGATGAATCAGATGGGCGCCCGCAGCGTACAGCTGCTGCTGAACCGCATTCGCCAGCCGCATGCTGCCATTGTGCATGAAGTCCTGCCCTGGCAGCGTCTGGAGCGCGCATCCAGCTAATCTAGCGCCAGATCAGCAGCACACAGGCAGCGGTCAGTGCGCCCATCGCGAGGTTGAACAGCTTCCAGGCACGCGGGCTATGCAGCAGGCGGCCAATCAGTGAACCAAATCCCATCCAGATCAGGCCGGATACCAGATTCACCAGCGCCATGCCCATGCTGATCGCAACCACAGAGTGCTGATAGGCAGCTCCTGCCAGGCTGAAACTCGCTATCGCCCCCAGCGCCATCAGCCAGGCTTTAGGATTGATCAGTTGCAGCAGTCCGCCCTGCCAGAACGGCATCTGCTTTACCGAACGGTCTTCGGTTTCCAGCGTCTCATAGGCGGCCGTCGCGATTTTCCACGCCAGCCAGAGCAGATAGAGACTGCCGGCAATCTTCAGTACCAGATGCAGCGACGGATAGAGCAGGATCAGTCCGCCAATGCCAAATGCCACCATCAGCAACATCACCTGCATACCCAGCATGATACCAATAAGCAGCGGTAGCGTGCGCAGAAAGCCAAAATTAGCACCTGAGGCCGTAAGTAACATATTATTGGGCCCCGGCGTGATGGCCGCGACCCAGAGAAACCCTAACATCGACAAAAAAAGACTGAGTTCCATGAGTATCCGGATGCTCCTCATCCTTAAAAGCAGACAACCCATCGAAGCTATCAGCGAGTTATGCATCAGACAAGCACTATCCCTGGTTATTTAGATTGCCCCACCGGCAATCCCTTTATTCCGCTGCGCGGCTTCGGCAATGCGCATTTGCAGACCCTGCTGCCGCGCCTGCTACGGCGTCGCGTCACGCTTAAACCACACTGGCAGCGGCTGGAGCTGCCGGATGGCGACTTTGTCGATCTCGCCTGGAGCGAAGATCCGGCCGGCGCGCGACACAAACCGCGCATGGTGATGTTCCACGGGCTCGAAGGCCATTTTCGCAGCCCTTATGCACACGGCCTGATGCAGGCGTGCAAAGCGCGCGGCTGGCTTGGCGTGGTGATGCACTTTCGCGGCTGCAGCGGCGAACCTAACCGGCTGCAGCGCATCTATCACTCCGGTGAAACGGAAGACGCGACCTATTTCCTGCACTGGCTGCGGCGTGAATGGGGCAGCGTGCCGACAGCTGCGGTAGGGGTGTCGCTGGGCGGTAACATGCTCGCCTGTTTACTGGGCCTGCAGGGCAATGAGGCACCGCTGGATGCGGCCGTGGCGATATCAGCGCCGCTGGCGCTCGCCCCCTGCAGTGAAAAGCTCGATATCGGCTTCTCCCGCTTCTACCAGCACTATCTGCTGACGCAGCTGAAAAAGAATGCGCTGCGCAAACTGCGCGCCTGGCCCGGCACGCTGCCGGTTGATGTACTGCAGCTGCGCGCGTTTCGCCGCCTGCGCGAATTTGACGATGCGATCACCGCCCGGGCGCACGGCTTTCTTGACGCCAGCGATTACTACCAGCGCGCCAGCGCCCTGCCGCTGTTAACCGGCGTGCGCAAGCCGATGCTGATCATCCACGCCAAAGACGATCCCTTTATGACAGATGCGGTGATCCCGCAGCCGCAGCAATTGTCTGCCACAATTGAGTATCAGCTGACGCAGCAGGGTGGACACGTTGGCTTTGTCGGCGGCAGCCTGCTTCAACCGCATATGTGGCTGGAGCAGCGCGTGCCGGAGTGGCTCTCAACTTATCTGGATGGGCAATTGTGATTATTCCGTGGCAGGAACTGGATGTAACAACGCTGGAAAACCTGATTGAAAGTTTTGTTCTGCGCGAAGGCACTGACTACGGTGAGCAGGAGCGCAGCCTGGCGCAGAAGGTAGCCGACGTGCGCCGCCAGCTGCAGCAGGGCGAGGTGGTGCTGGTCTGGTCTGAGCTGCATGAAACGGTCAATATTATGCCGCGGCGCGAGTTTCGCGGCTGATGCACTGCCGGATAATTCATGGTAACAATGCTCATCGCCCGACCTCACAGGGAGCACCCGTATGTCAGCCAGACACCCCGTTATCGCCGTTACCGGCTCCAGCGGAGCCGGTACCACGACAACCAGCCTTGCGTTCCGTAAAATTTTTCAGCAGCTGGGGCTGCATGCAGCCGAAGTAGAAGGCGACAGTTTTCATCGCTATACCCGGCCGGAAATGGATATGGCGATCCGCAAAGCACGCGATCTGGGTCGTCACATCAGCTATTTTGGTCCGGACGCCAATGACTTTGGCCTGCTGGAGCAGACGTTCCGGCGCTATGGCGAAAGCGGCATCGGAGAGTCGCGCAAATATCTGCACACCTATGATGAGGCCGTGCCGTGGAATCAGGTGCCGGGCACCTTTACTCCCTGGCAGCCGCTGCCGGAGAATACTGATGTGCTGTTTTACGAGGGTCTGCACGGCGGAGTGGTTACGCAGCAGCATAACGTGGCGGAGCATGTTGATCTGCTGGTGGGCGTGGTGCCGATCGTCAATCTTGAGTGGATACAGAAACTGGTACGCGATACCAGCGAACGGGGCCATTCGCGCGAAGCGGTGATGGACTCCGTGGTACGGTCGATGGAAGATTATATCAACTACATCACGCCGCAGTTTTCGCGCACGCACCTTAACTTTCAGCGGGTACCGACAGTTGATACCTCTAACCCGTTCGCGGCGCGCGAGATCCCCTCACTGGATGAGAGTTTTGTCGTGATCCATTTTCGCGGCCTGGAAGGTATCGCTTTCCCCTATCTGCTGGCGATGATTCAGGGATCGTTTATTTCGCATATGAATACGCTGGTGGTACCGGGCGGCAAAATGGGACTGGCGATGGAGCTGATCATGATGCCACTGGTGCAGCGGCTGATTGAAGGAAAACGGATAGAGTAGAGGCCATATCTGCCAGACTATGTGGCATCGGTCGCCATAAATGGCGACCCTGCAGGGTATAGTGCCATGTTTCACAAATGACAGCACCAGCCATCGTAGGGTGCGCATTTATGCGCACCGGCACCGATTACTGCGCGACCACTTCATAACTGTGGGTGATCTCCACCCCTTTGCCAAGCATGATTGCCACTGAGCAATATTTTTCTGCCGACAGATCAACCGCCCGTGCCACCGCTTTCTCGCTCAGCGCTTTGCCGCTGACGATAAAATGCAGGTTAATCTGTGTAAAAATACGTGGTGCTTCTTCGCGCCGCTCTGAAGTCAGTTTGACCTCACAGTCAGCCACGTCATTACGCCCTTTTTGCAGAATCGAGACCACATCAATCGCGCTGCAGCCGCCGGCGGCCATCAGTACCATCTCCATCGGACTTGGCGCTTTATCGCCTGAATTCCCGTCCATTAATAACTGATGTCCTGATGAGGATTCTCCGAGAAAGGTCAGCCCTTCCACCCATTTCACACGTGCCTGCATTATTCTTTCTCCTGAAGCGGCGTTTTGCGCCAGAGTACGCGTTCATCCGGCAAACAGCAATCGCCCGCCTGCTGAAGCGAGACAACACAAGACAGCCTGCAAAAGCTGTGCTACAAACAGAGCTGAAAATTTCTTCGTCGTGGCTGATGAGGACGGGCAGAATCAAAAGCAGAGCTTACACATCCGCCCGGATAATTTTTATTAACAGGACGCGCTGGACGATTTCATCGCCTGACAGGGAATGAATGCCCCTGTGTTTTGGGCACGATTACAATAGAGGATAATAGCGAATGGTTCTCGGCAAACCGCAAACAGACCCTACACTCGAATGGTTCCTGTCCCATTGCCATATTCACAAATATCCATCCAAAAGCACGCTGATCCATCAGGGTGAAAAAGCAGAAACGCTCTACTACATCGTTAAAGGTTCCGTTGCGGTACTGATTAAAGATGAAGAAGGCAAAGAGATGATCCTCTCCTATCTGAATCAGGGAGATTTCATCGGCGAACTCGGCCTGTTTGAAGAGGGCCAGGAGCGCAGTGCCTGGGTGCGTGCGAAAACAGCCTGTGAAGTTGCTGAAATTTCCTACAAAAAATTTCGTCAGCTGATTCAGGTTAACCCGGATATTTTGATGCGCCTGTCGGCGCAGATGGCACGTCGCCTGCAGGTGACATCAGAAAAGGTGGGTAACCTGGCTTTCCTGGATGTTACCGGCCGTATTGCGCAGACGCTGCTTAATCTGGCTAAACAGCCGGATGCCATGACCCACCCCGACGGTATGCAGATTAAAATTACCCGTCAGGAGATTGGTCAGATCGTGGGTTGCTCACGGGAAACCGTTGGTCGCATCCTGAAAATGCTGGAGGATCAGAACCTGATCTCCGCACACGGTAAAACCATCGTCGTTTACGGCACCCGCTAAGCTGTTTCACCCCCCACGGCGTGATGGCACCATCACGCCGTTTCTGTTTGCGATAAGCTGATGTGGCGCCGAATCATCTATCATCCCGAAGTCAATTACGCTCTGCGTCAGACGCTGGTATTGTGCCTGCCTGTCGCGCTGGGATGGCTGTGTGGCGATCTGCAAAAAGGCCTGCTGTTCTCGCTGGTCCCCGCATGCTGCAATATTGCCGGCCTTGATACGCCGCATAAACGCTTTTTCAAACGCCTGATCGTGGGCGGTACGCTTTTCGCCACCGGCAGTTTTCTGATCCAGTACCTCACCAACGCCGCGGTTCCGCTGCCGCTTATTATGCTGGCGCTGCCGCTGCTGATTGGCGTGACGGGCGAAATCAGTCCGCTGCACGGGCGTCTGCTGCCCGGCACGCTGATTGCAGCGATCTTTACGCTGAGTCTGGTAGGGCGTATGCCGATCTGGGTTCCGCCGCTGCTCTATATCGGCGGCACGTTCTGGTATGGCCTGTTTAACTGGTTCTGGTACTGGCTGTGGAAAGAGCAGCCCATGCGTGAAACGCTGAGCCTGCTCTATCGTGAGCTGGCTGACTACTGCGATGCCAAATATACCCTGCTGACACAGCTGACCGATCCGGAAAAAGCGCTGCCGCCGCTGCTGGCGCGCCAGCAGAAAGCGGTTGACCTGATCACCACCTGCTATCAGCAGATGCATATGCTTTCTGCCAGCCGCGATAACAGCCATAAGCGGCTGACGCGCGCTTTTCAGGTGGCGCTGGATCTGCAGGAGCATATCGCTGTCAGCCTGCATCAGCCGGAGAAAGTGCAAAAGCTGGTAGAACAGAGTCATGCGGAAGCGGTTATCCGCTGGAATGCAAAAACCATTTCGGCACAGCTCAGGCTGCTGGCCGATGCCATTCTCTATCACCAGCTGCCCGCCCGCTTTCAGATGGAAAAGCCGCTCGGCGCGCTGGAAAAAATTGCGCGGCAGCATCCGGATAATCCGGTTGGCCACTTCTGCCTTTATCATTTCAGCCGCATCGCCCGCGTGCTGCGCACCCAGAAACCGCTCTATACGCGCGACCTGATGGCCGATCGCCAGCGGCGCCTGCCGCTGCTGCCCGCGCTGCGCAGCTATCTGTCCTTCAGGTCCGGCGCGCTGCGCAGCGCGGCCCGCTTTGCCGTTATGCTGATGTTTGGCAGCTCTGTTGCGCTATTCTTTAATATTCCCAAGCCCTACTGGATCCTGATGACCATTATGTTTGTCAGCCAGAACGGCTACAGCGCCACGCGCGTGCGCATTCAGCACCGGGCGCTCGGCACCTTTGCCGGGCTTCTGATTGCCGCCGCATCACTGCGTTTCGCCGTACCGGAATCGATCGCGCTGCTGTTTATGCTGGCAATCACGCTGGCCAGTTATCTGGTGACGCGCAAATATTATGGCTGGTCGATGATTGGCTTTACCGTGACGGCGGTCTACTCGCTGCAGCTGCTGTCGCTGAATGGTGCTCAGTTCCTGCTGCCGCGGATGATGGATACGCTGATGGGCTGTCTGATCGCCTTCGCCGGTATGATCTGGCTATGGCCGCAGTGGCAGAGTGGTTTGCTGCGCCAGAATGCGCACGATGCGCTGGAAGCGTATCAGGAGGCGCTGCGCATGCTGCTGGGGCCGGATCACGCGCCGGAAAAACTGGCTTACCAGCGGGTAAAGGTTAACCAGGCGCATAACGCGCTGTTTAATGCGCTGAATCAGGCGACCAGCGAGCCTGGTTTTAACGCGCAGTATCTGAAGGATATGCGGCTGTGGGTCACGCACAGTCAGTTTATCGTAGAGCATATTAACGCCATGACTATTCTGGCGCGTGAGCACACCATGCTGACCCCGGCTCTGGCAGAGCGCTATCTGCAGTCGTGCGAAATTGCCCTGCAGCGCTGTCAGCAGCGGCTGACCTACGACGGACCGGGCAGTGAGAGCAACGTTATGGAGGCGCCGGAAAACCTGCATGAGGGGCCGGTGACGATTGTCGAGCAGCATGTTAAACGCATTTTGCAGCATCTCAGCGTCATGCACACCATCTCGTCTCTGGCGTGGAGCCAGCGACCGCATCATGGCCGCTGGCTGCGGGCTATTCGTCCGAAAGGATAGTCAGGCTGCAATAACCCTGCGCAGCGCGGCCGCAAAGCGCGTCATTCCGGCGTCGATCTCCTCCGGAGTGATAACCAGCGACGGCACAAAGCGGATCACATCGCTGCCGGCGGTCAGGATCATCACGCCTTCTGCCGCTGCTGCATTGAGAATATCGCGGGCTTTACTGGCATGTTCCGGTTTCAGTACCGCGCCCATTAGCAGACCCTTTCCGCGAATTTCGCTAAAGATATCCAGCTCACTATCCAGCGCCCTCAGCGCGTCGGTAAACTGCTGCCGCCGCGCCTCCACCCCAGCCAGCACCGCCGGCGTGTTAATGATATCCAGCGCGGTTTCTGCAATCGCGCAGGCGAGCGGATTGCCGCCGTAGGTAGTGCCATGTACGCCGGGCGCCATGACGGAAGCGATCTCATGCGTGGTCAGCATCGCGCTCACCGGGAAGCCGCCGCCCAGCGCTTTCGCCGTCGTAAGAATGTCAGGCTGAATACCGTAGTGCTCATAGCTGAACAGCTTGCCGCTGCGCCCCATGCCGCTCTGTACTTCATCCAGCACCAGCAGCGCGTTATGCTCATCGCACAGCGCACGCAGTCCCTGCATAAATTCCGGCGTTGCCGGCATCACACCGCCCTCACCCTGAATCGGTTCAACAACGATCGCGCAGGTATGATCATCAATCACGGCTTTTACCGCCGCCAGATCGTTAAACGGGACGTGGACGATATCGGCCGGTTTGGGGCCGAAGCCGTCAGAGTATTTAGGCTGTCCGCCAACGGAGACGGTAAACAGCGTGCGGCCGTGGAAAGCGTTGTGAAACGCGATGATCTTACTTTTGAACGGCGAGTGCTTTTTACAGGCGTAGTAGCGCGCCAGCTTGAACGCCGCTTCGTTAGCTTCCGCACCGGAATTGCCAAAAAATACGCGGTCGGCGAAGGTAGCAGCAATCAGCTTCGTCGCCAGACGCAGCGCCGGCTCGTTGGTAAAAACATTACTGGTGTGCCACAGCGTTTCGCCCTGGCGCTTCAGCGTCTCAACCAGCGCCGGATGGCAGTGACCCAGCGCGGTGACCGCTATACCGCCGGAGAAGTCGATATACTCTTTACCCTGCTGATCCCAGACGCGGCTGCCTTTGCCCTTTACGGGCACAAACTGCGCAGGTGCATAAACAGGCAAAATGACGTTATCAAACGTCTCCCGGGTTACCGCTATGTTTTCCGCTGCCATTGCTGACCTCATCCGGCTATTGAGTGATCTTAAATGAAATTATAATCACGGAATATGCATAAAAAATCACGGAATGGCAAACGGAAGTTAGCGTTCAAGGAAATTTTTCAGCAGCTGATGGCCCTGCTCGCTGAGCACGCTTTCGGGGTGAAACTGCACGCCTTCCAGCGGCAGCGTGCGATGACGAAAGCCCATGATTTCATCGGGCTGATTATCACGCAGGCTCCAGGCGGTGATCTCAAACGCGTCAGGCAGCGATCCATCCGCCACAATCAGTGAGTGATAGCGCGTTACGGTGAGTGGATTAGCGAGGTTGCGAAACACGCCTTCGCCAGTGTGGCGTACCGGCGAGGTTTTCCCGTGCATGACCTGACGCGCACGTATCACCTTTCCGCCAAAGGCCTGAGCGATGGCCTGATGTCCGAGGCACACCCCCAGCACCGGCAGCCGCCCAGCAAAATAGCGAATGGCATCCAGAGAAATACCCGCCTGGTCGGGCGTGCAGGGCCCAGGGGAGATAACCAGATGGCTTAGCGGCAATGCCGCCATCTCAGCCAGCGAGATAGCGTCATTACGCACCACGCGCACCTGCGCGCCCAGCTCGCAAAAATACTGGTAAAGGTTCCAGGTAAAAGAGTCGTAGTTATCAAGCAGCAGCAGCATCATGACCTCAGGTCGATCAAACCGCCGCTATTCTACGCACTTTATCGCGCCGGGCTTACCACTTTTGTCAGCTGCGCGGTCAGCGCGGCGAGATCGCCCGCGACCGCTTCGCGAATTGCCTTCTGCCACGGCTCCGGCTCCAGCCGATCCCACTCCAGCAGATAGCCGGCGTGCAGCGCCAGCTGCTCAAAAAAGATGCGCTGAGCGCGTCCGTTGCCCGCCCGGAACGGATGCAGTACATAGAGTTCACAGTAGTAATGTGCCAGACGGGCCACAAAGGCGTCTGTATCAAGTTCGGTCAGCCCCTGCTCCTCCTCCAGCGCGCTCATCAGCGCATTGCCCTCTTTCTCAATGTATTCGCAGTGGCAGTAAGGGGTCTCGTCGCGCCAGATATCGATGGTGCGGAGTTCGCCCGCCCAGCTGTAGAGATCCTGAAACAGCGTGCGATGAATATGGCGTAAACGCGGCAGACCCGGTGTACGCGGACCTGGATCCAGCGTCGCCAGCCGCGCGGCACTGAACGCCAGCTCCGCCTTACGCAGCTGCGCGGCATCATGAATTTCCAGCCGGTTTTTCAGCACATCATCGTTGTGCCACAGGTAGGGATCGCGTACCGCCAGTGAATTATCCGCCATACTGCCTCCTCAGCGAAGCAAGCCGATCTTCCGCCTGCTCAGCGGTGACCGCAGGCTCAGTCAGGGTATAACCAGACAGCCTGCAGCTGGCCTGATAGCTGGCAGCACGACGCTGCAGCCACAAAGTGGCTTTCTGTTTTTCAGTGAGTTTTTGCGGCATAGCGCCTCCGGCTGACAAGATTTGCCCTAAGTATAAGAGCAAATTCTGGCTTTGCCGGAGCGCGGTCAGCGACGTCACGCTACAGGTGACGCGGAAACAGATTAAGGCAGGATTTTCGCGGAGGTAATAACAACCGGTTTTGCCGGGACATTCTGGTACGGGCCCACATCTTTAGTCGGGACCTGGGCGATTTTGTCGATCACATCCATCCCTTTCACAACTTTACCAAATACCGCATAACCGAAGTCGCGCTGTCCGTGATCCAGGAAAGCGTTATCTGCCACATTCAGGAAGAACTGGCTGGTTGCGCTGTCTTTCTCAGCGGTACGCGCCATAGAGATGGTACCGCGCAGATTACGCAGTCCGTTGTCAGCTTCGTTTTTGACTGGCGCGCTGGTCTGCTTCTGCTGCATATCCGTGGTAAAACCGCCCCCCTGGATCATAAAACCCGGGATCACGCGATGAAAAATGGTGTTGTTGTAGAAGCCGTTATTAACGTAATCCACAAAGTTTTTTACTGAAACCGGCGCTTTCTGGTTATCCAGTTCAAGTTCAATGTTGCCTGCTGACGTGGTGAGCAGGACATGTGTATCCCCTTTTGCAGCCAGTGCAGAAGCAGATACGGAAGAGAGTGCTAACAGGGCGATCGCCGCTGTCAAAGTACGTTTAAGCATGAAAGAGTCCTTACCCTGGAGATCGGCTTAAAAAACAGAATTGATTGTAAAGAGCATGTAATACAAGAGCCAGCGTTTTACCTATATTTACCGGAATGTTGCAAACGTCATACTTTTGCCGCCGCGCAATCATTTGCGTGACTGAAATCACACATATCATGAAATTTGCGTAGCTTATTTCACTGCTTGTTTATTAAGATCACAGTTCCATTTACAATTCATGACACTTTTGCCTCATCGTCCCCCCACAGGTTATGAACATGACAAACCGTAATCGCATCGGCCTTACCTGGATCAGCTTTTTCTCTTATGCGCTCACTGGCGCACTGGTGATTGTGACCGGTATGGTGCTGGATAATATCGCGCAATATTTCCAGCTACCCATCTCAGAGATGAGTAACACTTTTACTTTCCTTAACGCCGGCATTCTGGTTGCCGTTTTCCTGAACGCCTGGCTGATGGTGATTGTGCCGCTGAAACGCCAGCTGATTTTCGGCTTTGTGCTGATGATTCTGGCGGTAGCGGGCCTGATGACCAGCCATAACCTGCAGGTCTTTTCACTCTGCATGTTTATTCTGGGCGTGGTCAGCGGCATTACCATGTCAATTGGTACCTTCCTGATCACCCATATCTATGACGGTCGCCAGCGCGGTTCACGCCTGCTGTTTACTGATTCATTTTTCAGCATGGCCGGCACGATTTTCCCGATTATTGCTGGCGTACTGCTGGCGCGTGCGCTGCCGTGGTACTGGGTATATGCCTGCATCGGCGTTATCTACCTGGCTATTTTTGTTCTGACGCTGATGGTGGAGTTTCCGGTTCTCAAAAGTGAAGCGGCCGTTCAGGGTGGGGAAAAAGAGAAATGGGGCGTGGGGGTGCTGTTCCTCTCCATCGCTGCGCTCTGTTATATCCTGGGCCAGCTGGGCTTTATCTCCTGGGTGCCGGAGTATGCAACCAAATCGATGGGCATGGATATCGCCTCTGCCGGGCAGCTGGTCGGCAACTTCTGGACCGCTTACATGGTCGGTATGTGGGCGTTTAGCTTCCTGCTGCGCTTCTTTGACCTGCAGCGCATCCTGATGGTGCTGGCTGCGCTGGCCACCGGCCTGATGTACTGGTTTGTCTCCTCTCAGGAGGCGGGCATGCTGCACTGGATCATTATGGCACTGGGCTTCTTCTCCAGCGCGATTTATACCACCATTATTACGCTGGGCTCGCTGCAGACCAAAGCGGCCTCGCCTAAGCTGGTTAACTTTATCCTGACCTGCGGCACCGTGGGCACCATGCTGACCTTTGTGGTTACCGGACCGATAGTGGCTAAAGGTGGCGCGCATGCGGCACTCTCTACTGCCAACGGCCTTTATGCCGTGGTGTTTATCATGTGCGTGCTGCTCGGCTTTGTCACAAAGCACCGTCAGCACGGTCATGTGACCCACTGATGATGCCGGCACTACCGCCTCGCGCGGCAGATGCGACCCAATAAAAAGGCGAGCCGGAAGGCTCGCCTTTTTTACATTATCCGTGCCGGTTTACGGCTGTGCGACGAACCCGACGGCGTCGTACACTTTCTTCAGCGTTTCCTGCGCGTGCGCACGCGCTTTAGCTGCGCCGTCACGCATTACCTGGTTGAGCAGCGCCTCATCATTGCGGAAGTGGTGATAGCGCGCCTGCAGCTCGGTCAGCATGCCGGATACCGCCTCGGCAACGTCGCCCTTGAGGTGCCCGTACATTTTGCCCTCAAACTGCTGTTCAAGCTCCGGAATCGATTTGCCGGTAACGCCTGAGAGAATATCCAGCAGGTTGGAGACGCCCGCCTTCTCTTTGACATCATAGCGCACCACCGGCGGCTCTTCGGAGTCAGTAACCGCACGCTTGATCTTCTTCACGACCGATTTGGTATCTTCCAGCAGGCCGATAACGTTGTTGCGGTTGTCATCCGACTTGGACATCTTTTTCGTCGGCTCCAGCAGCGACATTACGCGCGCGCCCGATTTCGGAATAAACGGCTCCGGAACCTTAAACACGTCACCATAAAGCGCGTTGAAACGGGCAGCGATATCGCGGCTCAGCTCCAGATGCTGCTTCTGATCTTCGCCTACCGGAACCTGATTGGTCTGATACAGCAGAATATCGGCCGCCATCAGCACCGGGTAGTCAAACAGACCGGCGTTGATATTCTCTTCATAGCGGGCAGATTTATCCTTGAACTGTGTCATACGGCTCAGCTCGCCAAAGTAGGCGTAGCAGTTCAGGATCCAGCTCAGCTGCGTATGCTCCGGCACGTGCGACTGAACAAAAATGGTGCTTTTTTCCGGGTCAATGCCGCAGGCCAGATAGAGCGCCAGCGTATCCAGCGTCGCTTTACGCAGCGTGGCCGGGTCCTGACGCACGGTGATCGCGTGCAGATCGACGATGCAGTAAATGCAGTGATAGTCATCCTGCATCTGCACCCACTGACGCAGCGCACCCATATAGTTGCCAATGGTCAGTTCACCTGAAGGCTGGGCGCCGCTGAAAACGATGGGTTTGCTCATGTTATATCCTGATAATCACAGCCCGAGTGCGGGCAGAAGTTCGCCAAAAGTGTCGAGAGTTAAATCGGGCCGGCTGGTGGTAATAGACTCACCGTAGTTGTAGCCAAACGTCATACCGACATTCGGTACACCGGCAGCCTGTGCCGCGAGGATATCATTGCGTGAATCCCCGACAAACAGCAATTGTTCCGGCAGTACGCCGAAATGGCCCAGCACCAGGAAGATGCCGGCCGGATGCGGTTTTTTCACCGCTACGTCATCGCCGCCGATAATCAGTGAAAAAGAGTCGCTGATGCCGAGAGAGGCCAGCAGCGGAGCGACAAACGGCGTTGGTTTATTGGTAACGATAGCGAGAGGTAATCCCTGGTCGCGCAGCGCGAGCAGCGTCTCTTTTACCTGCGGAAACAGCGTGCTGCCTGACTCAACCGTGTCAGCGTAGTGCCGGTCAAAACAGGCGCGTGCGTCACGCTGCTCTTCCGCATGAGGCTCGCGGCCCAGCGCCCAGGTCAGGGCGCGCGCCATCATAATATCGGCACCGTTACCTATCCAGGTTGATGCCCGCTCAATGCCCGGCGCCGGCAGCTGCAGATCGCCCAGCGCCCGATCGATCGCCTGTGACAGGCCCGGTGCGCTATGCACCAGCGTTCCGTCAAGGTCAAAGGCCAGCGCGCGGATATCAGTGAAATGAGCCATTAACTTTCTCCAGTTCCGTGCGCATTTCATCGATAACTTTTTTGTAATCGGGATGACCGAAGATGGCCGAGCCGGCGACAAACATATCTGCGCCGGCGGCAGCAATCTGTCCGATATTGTCGATTTTCACACCGCCATCCACTTCGAGCCGGATGTCATAGCCGCTCTGATCGATCAGCCGGCGCGCTTCGCGCAGTTTATCCAGCGTGCCCGGTATGAATGACTGGCCGCCAAAGCCGGGATTGACCGACATCAGCAGAATGATATCCAGCTTATCCATCACGTAATCAAGGTAGCTCAGCGGCGTTGCCGGATTAAACACCAGGCCTGCCTTACAGCCATGCTCTTTGATGAGCTGCAGCGTGCGATCCACGTGGTCACTGGCTTCCGGGTGGAATGTGATATAGCTGGCACCCGCTTTCGCAAACTCCGGGATAAGCGCATCCACTGGCTTGACCATCAGGTGCACATCAATCGGTGCCGTAATGCCGTAGTCACGCAGCGCTTTCAGCACCATAGGTCCCATCGTCAGATTGGGCACATAGTGATTATCCATCACATCGAAATGCACGACATCGCCGCCTGCCGCCAGTGCTTTGGCGGTATCTTCACCCAGACGGGCAAAGTCAGCGGCAAGAATTGAAGGGGCCAGTAAAAATTGTTTCATCCGATTCTCCCAATGTTGTGCGCCAGTCTCAGCTGACGTAATGCGTTGGTCGCGGACGAAACAGGCTAGCGGAAAAGCGCCAGCAGTTCGTCCACCTGCGTACGACCACTTATGCTTCGGCTGATAGAACGCCGGGCTTTTACTACATGTAAATCCGCGTTCTGATACCACTCCCGGGTCAGCAGCGTATCGTGATTGGAAATCAGGACCGGTATCTGGCTCTTAGCCAGCTTCCCGGCCAGCTCCGCGAGATGCTGCTGCTCGCGCAGGCTGAAACTGTTGGTGTGATAGGCCGTGAAGTTGGCCGTTGCCGACAGCGGCGCATAGGGCGGATCGCAATAGACCACCGAGCCTGCAGCAGCGCTGTTCAGGGTAACATCGTACGATTCGCAGACAAAGGTCGCTTTCTGCGCGCGCTCTGCAAACCAGAGTAGTTCAGCTTCCGGAAAGTAGGGTTTGCGGTAGCGGCCAAAAGGCACGTTAAATTCACCGCGCAGGTTGTAGCGACACAGGCCGTTATAGCCGTGACGATTCAGATAGAGGAACAGCACGGCGCGCTGGTAGGGATCGCGGCTGGCGTTAAATGCCAGCCGCTGCGCATAATAGTGCTCAGCGCTGTTTCCTTCCGGCGTAAACAGCTGACGCGCATCCGCAATAAATGTCTGCGTACGCGTTTTGACAATGTTGTAGAGGTTAATGAGATCGCCGTTGATGTCCGCCAGATGGTAGCGGTCATAATCGGTATTGAGAAATACGGAACCGGCGCCCACAAAAGGCTCAACTAAGCAGTCGCCTTGTGGCAGGTGACGACGAATATCGTCAAGCAGTGGGTATTTCCCACCGGCCCATTTCAGGAAAGCGCGATTTTTTTTCATGCTGTCGTGGTTATTACATCTTCATTGTAGCTGTGGTGAAACCGACAGCAGATCTGCGCTTAAACGGGGCCGCAGCAGCGGGCCCCACATCAATTTACTGACTCTCTTTCTTAACCTGGCTCAGCGGTTTTACCCACGGATTAACCGCACGTACTTCTGCAGGCAGCGCAGCCGCAGCCCTTTTCGCTTCGGCAGGCGTCGCGTAAGCGCCACTGACCAGCACGTACCAGGGCTGACCGTTACGTGTGGTTTTATACACGTGATAGCCGCTCAGATTCTGTTTTTTTGCCCACGCCGTCAGGCTCTCCTGCTTCGACGCTCCGCTCAGCTGCAGCGTATAGTTACCCCCTGAAGGCAGAGACTTGCTGGCGCTGCTGGCAGGCGGGTTGTGCGCCGCCGTGGTGTGGGTCTGGCTCTCGCGGGTCGCAGACGGTTTTGCCGCAGCCGCTGGTTTATGGCTGGTCCCGGATGCGGTGGAACGTGAACTGCTGCTGGCACGCGGCGCGTTATCCGCCCGCACAGCTGGCGGCGTAACAGCTTTTCCTGCTGTGCTGCCAGCATTACCGCTTACGGTAGCCGGCGCGGTGGGCAGAGAAGAGCCGCCCTGCGCACCCTGTGCGGCAGCATCTACCGAGCCCTGCTGATTACTCAGCGCACTGTTGAGATCGCCTGGCAGCGTGACGCGCTGCTGATTCGCAGGCGCCTCTGTTACCTGCGCCTGCGTTGGCGTGGATGACACGGAAGGAATTGAGATCGCCTGCCCTTCACTGCCGGCTGCCGGCTGCGTCGTATCCTGTGGCGCGCTGCCTTCAGCCGTTGGGGCCGCTGCCTGCTGGCCGCTCATGGAGGTGGAGTCAGAGAGATCGATATGTTTTTCACTGCCGCCAGATGTCGACGCACTGCCGCTGCTGCGGTTAGCCGCGGGTTTATCATCCGGCCCGGTCAGCGCTGAACCAATGCCCAGCACCAGAACCAGCAACACCAGAATGCCAATCCCCATCATCATATGCTGACGGGAGACCGGCGCTTTGGCCTTTGGCGCAGAAGACGCTTTACGGGATCGCGCGGGACGGCGATCGCTGGCATCAGGTTTTAACTCATCTTCCGGTTTGAACTCATCCATCTCGCCTCCTCCGTAAAACGGTGCGTCTCCGACACACCGTATCACAACGTTCTTCTTCAGCCTGAACTTGCCTGCCGCAGCGTTATATGACGGTCTGCTGTCAGAACGCTACATTCGCGCTTAGTTACTGCGACAATCGTTAATTGCAGCCAGCACCATATCATGTGCAACACCGGCACGCACTTCAGAGCGACCAATAGCGAGAGGCAGCACCATACGCAGCTCGCCCCCGATCACTTTTTTGTCGCGCATCATGTGCGGCAGATACGCTTCAGCTGTCATCTCAGCGGGACCGGTTACCGGCAAGCCAGCACGCTGCAGCAGCGCAATCACGCGTTCGCTCTCTGCTGCGGTAAATTGCCCCAGCCGTTGCGCCGTACGCGCGGCCATCACCATACCTGCGGCCACGGCTTCGCCATGCAGCCAGTTGCCATAGCCCATATGCGCTTCAATCGCATGACCAAACGTATGGCCCAGATTGAGCAGCGCACGCTGGCCGTTTTCACGCTCGTCGGCAGCAACCACTTCCGCTTTCAGCTCGCAGCAGCGGCGAATACACCAGGCGATTGCGCGCGCATCCAGCGCCAGCAGCGCATCAAGATTTTGCTCCAGCCAGTGGAAGAATTCACCGTCCAGAATAATGCCGTATTTGATCACCTCTGCCAGGCCAGACGCCAGCTCGCGCGGCGGTAGCGTGGAGAGGCAATCCGTGTCGATAACCACTGAGGCGGGCTGATAAAACGCGCCAATCATGTTTTTACCGAGCGGATGATTGACGGCGGTTTTTCCGCCTACTGACGAGTCAACCTGCGCCAGCAGCGTGGTGGGCACCTGAATAAATCGGACGCCGCGCTGATAGCTGGCAGCGGCAAATCCGGTGAGATCGCCAATCACGCCGCCACCCAGCGCAATCAGCGTGGTGTCGCGGCCGTGCGGCTTCTGCAGCAGCGCGGTAAAGACCTCATCCATGACGGTCAGCGTTTTATACTGCTCACCGTCAGGCAAAATCACCTGATCAACATGGATGCCCGCCTGGGTCAGCAGCGTTGCGACTTTCCCGAGATAGAGCGGGGCCAGCGTCTGGTTGGTTACCAGCATGGCGCGATCGCCTGCCTTCAGCGGCCAAAAAGAAGCCGGATCCTTAAACAATCCGGCAGCAATGGTAATGGGGTAACTACGATCCCCCAGTGAGACAGTGATCTTCTCCATGATGACCGATACCTGTTGCTGAGCCCTCAGGATGCTGGATTAATTTTTTTCCAGCATGTTGATGATCTGATTGGCGACCACTTTGGCACTTTGATCATCAGTGCGAATAGTGACGTCAGCGATCTCTTCATAAAGCGGATTGCGTTCATCTGCCAGTGCTTCGAGCACTTCACGAGGCGGTTCATCAACCTGCAGCAGCGGGCGCTTTTTATCGCGCTGCGTGCGGGCAAGCTGCTTTTCGATGGTGGTTTCCAGATAGACAACCACGCCGCGGGCGGAGAGACGATTGCGCGTTTCACGGGATTTGACGGAACCGCCGCCGGTCGCCAGTACGATGCCTTGTTTCTCGGTCAGCTCGTTAATGATTTTTTCTTCGCGATCGCGGAAACCAGCTTCGCCTTCCACATCAAATACCCAGCCTACATCCGCTCCGGTACGTCGCTCAATTTCCTGATCGGAATCGAAAAATTCCATATTGAGTTGCTGAGCTAACTGACGACCAATAGTGCTTTTGCCGGCACCCATCGGCCCAACCAGAAAGATATTGCGTTTCTCTGCCATTTTGTCGGTATTACTAAGAATTCGTTGATGATACCCCGCGTTCAGCGCGTTGCTGGCGGGACAGGAACTGAGACCTCATAAGCATTAGCAAGAGTCAGATAGAAAATTATCTCAACACTCATGGCCGTTTGGCAACCGAATAAATCGCCTCCGGCAACCTGCACACAGGTATGGTCTTTGGTTCGCGAGACGGTAACGCTCTTCCTTACGTGCCTTCATTAAACGGGCTACAGCTGCGCAGGCCGGGGGTTGCCGGTGCTTATCATCGGCTGATATTAGCGCTGAAAACGGCCCTTTATCTGCTTGCTGCTGCCCACTTTATGCTGGCATATTTCTTTTTTGACGCCAGTATCGCTTGTGACTGACGCCCGTCGGAAGATTATCCTGCCGCGTACCGCTACACCGTTTTAAAATCGCTAAACCTTGTAAGCTAATTCCTCTCTGGCGTCAACGCGCACGGCACTACAGAACGAATTTTCCGCTTTATCCGGCAGAAAGCGCTGCTTCCCTGACCAGTCTGGGGGTAATAAAGATAACCAGCTCACGTTTTTTCTGCTCGTGCAGCTGCTGCCGGAACAGCGCGCCCAGCAGCGGCACTTCTCCCAGCCACGGCACGCGCTTTTCACTCTGCGTGCGCTGCTGCTGAAAAATGCCGCCCAGCGCCAGCGTTTCGCCATCACGCAGCGTCACCTGCGTCTCAATTTCCTGCTTTTCAATGCTCAGCACCTGGTTCTCTCCCAGCGTCAGGCTGCGGCCAGGCATGTTCTGGCTCAGCCGCAGCCGCAGCTGAATGCGACCGTTGCCCAGAACCGTGGGAGTGACCTCCATACCCAGCACCGCCTCTTTGAACTCGATTGCCGTCGCACCGCTGTTGCCTGACTTCACCTCGTACGGAATTTCGGTGCCCTGTTTGATGGTGGCCGTCTGCTGATGCGCAGTAAAGAGCCGCGGGCTGGCGATGATATCGATCTGATTCTCCTGCTCCAGCGCGCTCAGCTCAAGATTCAGCAATTCACCGCTCATTTTACCCAGCGTCACCCCGGCGCGCAGTGCTGGCGTACTGACCGCCAGCGGCAGGCTAAGCTGCGGATTGCGCAGCGTCGCCGCTACCGCATCTGCCGGAGAGAGCTGCCAGCTGACGCCCAGTTCACGCAGATGCTCTTCGTTAAGCGTCACGATATGCGCCTGCAGCTCCACCTGCTCCAGCGGCCGGTCGAGGGCTTTGATCCAGCGCGTCGTGCTTTCCAGAGCCGGTGCCGTGTCGCGCAGCAGCAGTGAGTTAGTACGGCTATCGACCGTGACGCTGCCGCGTGCTGACATCAGTGAAGGCTCTCCCTGCAGGCTGCGGTGAATATCGCTGGCGCTGGCATAATGAAGCGTAACGGTGCGCTGCTCCAGCGTCCGCTGCGCCTGTTTATCTTCCTGCTCCTGCCGGACCCGCTGCATCTGACGCTGCTGCCAGCTTTGCGGATAGACCAGCAGCACCCCCTCCTCTTCTATCAGAACAAGATCGGTCAGGCGGGAAATCAGCGACAGGGCATGCTCTGCGCTTACCTTCTCCAGGCGCAGCGACAGTCGTCCCTCAACCCCAGGCGCAATCAGCAGATTAGTCTGCTGATAATCCGCCAGCGCCTGCAGAATGCGCTCTACCGGCGCATCGTCAAATACCAGGCTCAGCGTGCTGGTCTGCGCCTGCAGCGGGGTGCTTAACATAAGCCCCAGCAGCATCACGATCCGTTTCATAAAAGCCTCCTTTAATTACCCAAACGATCTGTTGCTTCACACAGCGGCGCGGCGCGGTTAACGTCAGCGTGCGCGCGGTTATCCCCGCGACCTGCCAGGGATAAACCGGAAAAGGAATGGATGGCTCCAGCCGGTAGCTTTTCCCCTCGGGCGATATTACCCAGGCGACAAAGTGGGGTGCGCGACCTGCCACGCCCTGCAGACGCCAGTTCTGCGGCGTGGCGGCAGGCGGTTCGCAGGCGCGGGTGGTCAGAGGGACGAAAGGATTGCGTGCTGCGACGGCACCGACCCAGAGCAGCAGGCACAGCAGCGCGCTACTCCGCATCGGATTGCTCCAGCCACAGCTCTGCCGTCAGCAGACGCGCGCCGGACCGCAGTGAAAAACGCTGCGGTACCGGCTGAGCGGTTCCGGCCAGCTCACTGAACAGCGGCATAAATTCACGCCACTCCAGCTGCAGCACCAGTTCTGATGGCTGAGCCTGCGGCTGCCAGTTTTGCAGCTGCGCGCCACGCGTGTTCACCAGCTGCTCCAGCGATGCGCTGGCCGCGCTGCCGCGCTGCGGCATCTGTAACATAGCGATCTCCTGCGTAAGCGTGGCGACTGACGGCTGCAGCGCCTGCTGCAGCTGGCTTTGCTGCGCGGTAAGCGCTGTCAGCGCTGTCCGCTGCTGTGCCAGCGCTTGCTGCTGGGGTTGCAGCAGCAGCAGCCAGAGCAGCAGCAGCACGGCTGCGGCAACCAGCGTGCTGCAACCGGCACGCCAGGCAAAAGGCCACAGCGCATAGCGCCACATCAGCTCATTCATTGCGCGGCTCCCGCATCCGCGCCTGCAGCGTGAAGCGGTATCGGCCATCGGACTGCCGGGTTATCGCCCTCTGCCTGACGGCGGCAAACAGCGGCTGTGCCAGCAACCGATGGCGCAGCTCGCTCACCGCAGCCACGCTGTCACTCCACCCTTCGACGCGCAGCAGCTGCTGCTGACGATCGATACGCTCCAGCCACAATGCATCCGGCAGCAGCCCCGGCAGCTGCTGCCAGAAACGTTGCCAGTGCTGATACTGCAGCGCCACCTGCTGACGCTGCTGCTGTAAGTCCAGCAGCCTGTCGCGCGCCTGCAGCAGTGATTGCTGTTGCGTGCGCAGGTGCCGCAGCGCGAGCAGTCGCTGCCGGGCCTGTTCTGTCGCGCTTTCAGCCTGAGTCAGCTGCTGTCTGCTATATCCTCCCAGCACCAGCGCAACGAGCAGCGGCAGTGTTAACGCGGTAATCAGCAGATATTTCGTCTGCCGGCAGCACTTCTGCCACTGCCGCTCACGCCACGGCAGCAGATTAACCCTTAGCATGAGCTGTCTCCGGGACGCAGCGCCAGTCCCAGCGCCAGCGTAAAGTCGCCCTGCTGTGCGGGCAGAGGCGGCTGCTGGTAGCGTAATAATGAGAGCGGCAGGCACAGCTTCGCCTGTAGTGTGGTCAGGGCTGACGAAGAGGTACAAAGCGAGTCCGATACCTGCGGAAAGAGCTGTGTAACAGTGTCTGCATCGAGCGCGCCTGTGACGCTCCCGCAGCGCAGCGCGCCATCATTAAACACCCAGAACCCGTGCTCGCCTGCCGGGTGGATCAGCAGCGTATGGGGGGCAAGCGGCAGCTGCTGTGCGACCTGCATCAGGGCCTGCGTGCTCAGTTCAAAGATGTCAGGCTCCAGACCCGCCTGCTGCAGCGGCTGCAGCCATTGCGCCATTACGTCCCGCCGTGCCGCCGTAACCTGCAGCCTGTTTTCAGCCGCGTCACACTGATAGTCAAACGCCAGCAGCGCGGTTTCCACCGGAAAGAGGGTACGGGCGGCGGCAGTGACATAACGATTTAAAGCGGGTTCGCGCAGCGAGGTGTCGGGCAGCGGCAAGGTCCGCTGCAGAACCAGCTGTGGCGGCAGGCCAACGCGCAGGGAAAACTGCGCCGGCAGCTGCCGCCGCCACGACGCTAACATCTCCTGTAACAGCGGCGAGCTTTGCAACACGCCGTTGCGTAACGTATCGTGCGGCAGCGCTTGCTGCCACCAGTGTCGCAGCTGCCAGCCATGACGACGGCGTTCAATACCCAGCGCACACAGGTGCCTGTTCTGAATATCCAGTCCAATTTGCCAGCGCTGAAAAGCCATACGCGCGATCTCCTTATCATCAAAGGTAAACGCTAAACCCGGCTATGCTGAATGACAGGCAAATGACGGGTATATCAAAGCGTCAGGCTTGCCTTTATACTACCGCGCGATTGTTTATAAACTGCCCAAACGCCAACAGATGGGAATTCTCAGGTGAAGTTCGTAAAGTATTTATTGATTCTTGCAGTGTGTTGCATTTTGCTGGGAGCCGGTACGGTTTATGGCTTGTACAAGTATATAGAGCCGCAGCTGCCCGATGTGAACACATTGAAAGATGTGCGTTTGCAGACGCCGATGCAGGTTTACAGCGCCGATGGCGAGCTGATCGCCCAGTATGGTGAAAAACGCCGCGTACCGCTGACGCTGAAGCAGATGCCGCCAGAGCTGATCAAAGCATTTATCGCGACCGAAGATAGCCGCTTTTATGAGCATCACGGTGTCGATCCGGTGGGGATTTTCCGTGCCGCCAGCATCGCGCTGATGTCAGGCCATGCGTCGCAGGGTGCCAGTACGATTACTCAGCAGCTGGCGCGTAACTTCTTTCTGAGCCCTGAACGTACGCTGATGCGTAAAATCAAGGAAGCGTTCCTGGCCATCCGCATTGAGCAGCTGCTGAGCAAAGATGAGATCCTTGAGCTTTACCTCAATAAAATCTATCTCGGCTATCGCGCGTATGGCGTTGGCGCGGCGGCGCAGGTCTATTTCGGTAAAACGGTCGATCAGCTGTCGCTGAGTGAAATGGCGATGATCGCTGGCCTGCCGAAAGCGCCCTCAACCTTCAACCCGCTCTATTCGCACAGCCGGGCGCTGGCGCGTCGTAATGTGGTGCTGGCGCGCATGCTGGATCAGAACGACATCACACAGCAGCAGTATGAAGAGGCCCGTAATACGCCGCTGACCGCCAGCTATCACGGTCCTGAGATCGCCTTTTCTGCCCCTTATCTCAGTGAAATGGTGCGTCAGGAAATGGTGAAACGTTACGGCGATCGCGCCTATGACGACGGCTACAAGGTGTATACCACCGTAACCCGTCGCCTGCAGGAGGCGGCGCAGCAGGCGGTGCGTAATAACGTTATGGCTTATGATATGCGCCACGGCTATCGCGGCCCGACCGCCGTATTATGGAAAGTGGGCGAGACCAGCTGGGATCAGCCGCGTATTCTTAAAACGCTGAAAACACTGCCCGCCTACGGACCGCTGAATGCCGCAGTGGTGACCAGCGCCAGCGCTCAGGAGGCCACGGCCTTACTGAAAGATGGCAGCACGGTCGCGCTGAAACTCTCCGGCGTGCGCTGGGCGCGCCCTTATAAATCAGACACGCTGCAGGGCCCGACGCCGCGCAGTATCACGCAGGTGCTGCAGGCTGGTCAGCAGATCTGGGTACGTAAAGTGGGCGATGAGTGGTGGCTGGGTCAGGTACCGCTGGTGAACTCTGCGCTGGTGTCGCTGAATCCGGAAGATGGCGCAGTGCGCGCGCTGGTGGGCGGATTCGATTTCAATCAGAGCATGTTTAACCGTGCCACCCAGGCGCTGCGCCAGGTGGGATCGAACATCAAGCCTTTCCTCTATACCGCCGCTATGGATCGTGGTCTGACGCTGGCTTCTATCCTCAACGATGTGCCGATTTCCCGCTGGGACGCCGGCGCAGGCGCAGACTGGCGGCCTAAAAACTCGCCGCCAACCTATGCTGGTCCTATCCGTTTACGGCAGGGGCTGGGAGAGTCTAAAAACGTGGTGATGGTACGCGCCATGCGCGCGATGGGCGTCGATTATGCTGCGGAATATCTGCAGCGCTTTGGCTTCCCGGCGCAAAATATTATTCATACCGAGTCGCTGGCGCTGGGTGCGGCTTCATTCACCCCACTGCAAGTGGCGCGTGGCTATGCGGTCATGGCAAACGGCGGTTTCCTGGTTGACCCCTATTTCATCACCCGCATTGAGGATGAGCAGGGAGGCGTGATTTTTGAAACAAAGCCTAAGATTGCCTGTCCGCAGTGTAATCTGCCGGTGATCTATGGTGATACGAAGAAGTCAGTTGCCCTGAATGAAGAGAGCGTGGAGAACGTCGCCACCTCTGATGAGTCGAAGAATCAGACGGTGCCACAGCCAGCGCTGGAGCAGGTTCCGGCACAGCCGCAGCCAGCAGGCGATCAGCAGTATGCGCCGCACGTGATTAATACCCCGCTCTCTTTCCTGATCAAAAGCGCGCTTAACTCCAATATCTTTGGCGAGCCGGGCTGGATGGGTACCGGCTGGCGTGCCGGACGCGATCTGAAGCGAAATGATATTGGCGGAAAAACCGGTACGACAAACAGCTCTAAAGATGCCTGGTTCTCCGGCTATGGCCCGGGTGTGGTGACGTCGGTCTGGATTGGCTTTGATGATTCACGCGCGCTGGGACGTTCAACCGTATCAGGTGCGATTCCGGATCAGATTTCCGGTTACGAGGGCGGAGCCAAGAGCGCGCAGCCGGCGTGGGATGACTATATGAAATCTGCGCTGGAGGGCGTACCGGTGCAGCCGCTGACGCCGCCGGAAGGCGTGGTCACCGTGACTATTGACCGGGCAACCGGCAAACTGGCTAACGGTGGTGGCAATACGCGTCAGGAGTATTTCATTGACGGCACGCAGCCGGTGGAATATAGCGTGCACGACGTCGGCACAACCATTATGGACAATGGCGAAAGCCACGAACTGTTCTGATAAACAGGCGCCTGCGGGCGCCTTTTCTATTCAGTAATCAAGCCGGCCCTGTTTTACCAGCCATTCGCGCACCAGAAACAGCGCACTGACGTTACGCGCTTCGCTGAAGTCGGGTTCTTCCAGCAGCGCCAGCAAATTCTTCAGCGGCCAGCGTCGTACCACCAGCGGTTCCGGCTCATCCCCTTCCAGCTTCTCTTCATAGAGGCCTTCAGCCACAACGATATTCATTTTGCTGGAGAAGTAAGAGGGTGCCATGGTGAGCTTGCCGAGGGCTTCAAGATGCGTCGCGCCGTAGCCAGCCTCTTCTTTAAGTTCCCGGTCGGCCGCCTCAAAGGCGCTTTCGCCCGGATCGATTAGCCCTTTTGGAAAACCAAGTTCATAGCTTTCCAGCCCCACCCCATACTCCTGAATCAGGATAACGTCGTCGCCGAGAATCGGCACAATCATTACCGCTTCGCGTTCAGAAGGCTTCATGCGCTCATAAACGCGGCGTGCACCATTGCTGAAAGCGAGATCGACGGCTTCAATGGTAAACAGGCGGGAGCGGGCCACCGCTTCTACCTTGAGGATGTCAGGTTTTTTCAATGGAGTGGTCATATCAGCCTCAGACGTTGCACAACCTTGTGAAATGCGATAGCGCCAGCATACCGAAGGCCGCGCAAATGTGCGACAGGCAACGCAGGCTAAGCCGCTGCCGGATTGCGCGGCCCGCCGTATGGCGCGCTATGCGCTCGCTCGCTTTAAGCATAAGTCAACGCCTCAACGCGAAATTCAGAAAATACCGATATTTAATTGAGTATTGCCTGGTTAACATCCTATCAGGGATTAATCTAATAATTTATAATCCGATGATTTAGCGCATTATTTTATCTGTGTTTCTTCTTGTCAGAACCTCTTCTGCTCGCCAGAATTGACACATCTTACGATTTTCGCCGGGAGTAGAACGTTAACGTGAAGGCATTTCGTTGGCTGGAATGAGCTGAGCATGAGCACTTTTATTGTCATCCTGACAGTGATGCTGATCGGCTCATCATTAGCAGGTATCACTTACTGGTACGCTATGCGGCATCGTCCGCCGTTAGCGCGACCTCTGCCGTTTATCAGTCCGCCCTGCCGCAAACTCTCTGATGATGAGCGCATCGCAGTAGAAAAGTATCTGGCTGCGCTGGCAAAACGTCAGCCGCCGCGCACCCGCGCCCGCTTTGCCACGGAAGCGGAAGCGCTGACGCTGACGGCTCAGAGCAATCATGTCTACCCGGTTACCCGTTCCATCACCCGCTACGGTCTCTCAACCGACGATCCGCACAAATGGCGCTACTATCTCGATGAAGTGGAAGTGCATCTGCCACCGCTCTGGGAACAGTATATTGCCGATGAAAATTACGTTGAGCTGATCCGCACGCAGACGCTGCCGCTGGTCATCTCGCTGAATGGTCACTCGCTGGTTAACTACGCCATTGAGCAACCCGCCCTGCCGCCGCTGATCCAGCCTGCCAGTACCAACGCCTCTATCCGTAAAGCAGAGAGTGAAAACGTTGAGTTACTGCGGGTGCGCAAAGAGTCGCACGAGGAGTACCAGCTTTCGCGGCCTGACGGTACGCGTGAAGCGGTCGTTATCAGCTGCGCTTTTTTGCTGTTTTTTCTCGGTCTGGTGCTGCCGGGCAATCTCCTGCTCTGGCTGGTGGTGCCTGGCTGCGTAATGATCGCCGTCAGCCTCTGGTTCCTCTGTCGTTTTCCCGGTGAGAAAAGACTGCGTGATATTCACTGCCTGCGCGGTGCGCCGAAACGCTGGGGCCTGTTTGGTGAATCGAACCAGGAGCAGAGCAACATTTCGCTGGGCATTATCGATCTCATCTACCCGCCGCACTGGCAGCCTTATATCGCTCACGATCTGGGACAGATCACCGAAGTGGATATCTATCTGAACCGCCAGGTTGTGCGTCAGGGGCGTTTTTTGTCGCTGCAGGATGAAGTCAGGAATTTCCCGGTCCAGCGGTGGCGCAAGAATCTGGTACTGGCCTGCGGTTCACTGCTGGTACTGGCAATGCTGCTGACCTGGATCCCGCTCAGTATGCCGCTCAAGCTGAGCCTGGCCTGGGTCAAAGGCACGGAAAGTCTTGAGGTCGACAGCGTGGATAAGCTCTCTGCCCTGCCGCTGCACGTCGGCGATGTGCTCAGGGTGACGGGAACCGGTATGTGCTCGGTGCCAGGCAATTACCAGAGCAATCGCACCTACGCTTACATGCCTTTTGACTGCTCTGCTATCTACTGGAACAAAGCTGCTCCGCTGCCTCAGCCGCAGTCTGACATTATTGACAAGGCCGCTGCGCTGCTGGATACCACCCTGCGCCAGCTGCATCCGGAAACCAGTACCGATCCCAAGCTTAATCCGCAGCTCGCCTCAGCAATTCAGAAGTCAGGCATGATTTTGCTGGATGATTTTTCCGAGCTGGTGCTAAGGACGCAGGATCTCTGCAGCCAGCAGCAGGATTGCGTCCGGCTGAAAAATGCGCTGGTTAACCTGGGCAATGCAAAAGACTGGGATTCGCTGATCCACCGCGCGGACACCGGCAAACTCAGCGGCATGAATGTGCTGTTAAGGCCTGTCAGTGCCGAGGCGCTGGAGAATCTGGTGAATACCGCGACGTCAACCTTCTTTTCCCGTGAAACCCGTCGTGCGGCGGAAACGCTTAACAGCCCGCCGCCGGGCGGCTTTCTTATCATCAGCGATGAAGGCCGGCAGCTGGTGACGCAGCCGCAGCCTGCCGTCTCCCTGTTTGATCTGGACGCGCCTTCACAGTGGCGCGAACTGCAGCGTATCGCGGGCATGCTGCTGCATACGCCGTTCAGCGCCAGCGGCATCATTACCAGTATGAGTACCGACGCTAACGGGACACGCCATATCATGCTGCATAACGAACCGGATGCCATGGCGCAATGGCGCTACATCGGCAGCGTTGTGCTGATGCTGATACTGCTGATTTCCGCGCTGGTGAACGGGTTACTGACGCTGCGTCGCATCCATCGTAACCGGCTGCGCATGGCTGAAATTCAGCAATATTACGATAAATGCTTTAACCACAATCTCAGCACTATGCAGAGTGTGCGCTCGCTGTTCTGACCCTCCGCCCTTCTGTGCTACCCTGACGCGCATTTTTTTGCGACGGCTGTCGGGGCCGGCATTTACGCTAAACTGATAGGGTGCGGCATCGCGTCGCACCTTGATTTATCACTTTCTGCCCATATCTCCGGGTATCTGCAGCTTTTCCTCTGCGAAGTTCGCGTCAGAGCCGGTTGCATATAGCGCGACGCGGTGATGAGAGCCCGGCCAGCGTCTGGTGCAGAGACCCGGACGTCAGCCGCTTCCGACGCCGACTGGCCGCCACCCTTTTTCAGCGCCGCCCTGCCGGACCCGTTTACCGGTAAAGGTGAAACGCTGCGTTAAAGCAGGAGCCACAATGAAAGAGAAAATCAGCGACGGCGTACGCCTTGATAAATGGCTGTGGGCCGCGCGCTTCTATAAAACCCGCGCGCTGGCACGTGAAATGATCGAAGGCGGCAAGGTTCACTATAACGGTCAGCGCAGCAAACCCAGCAAGCTGGTTGAATCCGGCGCGGAGTTAACGCTGCGACAGGGAAACGATGAGCGGACGGTGATCGTTAACGCCATCAGCGATCAGCGCCGCCCCGCCAGCGAAGCGCAACTGATGTATAGCGAAACCGCCGCCAGCGTGGAAAAACGGGAAAAAACGGCGCTGGCACGCAAACTGAACGCGCTGACTATGCCACATCCGGATCGCCGGCCTGATAAAAAAGAGCGCCGCGATCTGATGAAATTTAAACTGTCGGGTGATGAATAGTTTCCACCCCTGCGAGAGAAAACTTATGTCTGTTCAAGATCAATTACACCGTTACCTGTTCGAAAACGTTGCCGTGCGCGGCGAGCTGGTCAATGTCTCCCACACCTGGCAGGACATTATCCGCAATCATGACTACGCAGAGCCGGTAAAAACGCTGCTGGGCGAGCTGCTGGTTGCGACCAGTCTGCTGACCGCCACGCTGAAATTTGACGGTGATATCACGGTGCAGCTGCAGGGTGACGGTCCGCTGACGCTGGCAGTGATCAACGGTAATAACCGTCAGGAGCTGCGTGGCGTGGCGCGCGTGAAAGAAGGTGCAGAGATTGCGCCCGGCAGCACGCTGAAAGAGATGACAGGTAACGGCTATCTGGTTATCACCATTACACCAGAAAAAGGCGAACGTTATCAGGGCGTGGTGGGTCTTGAGGCGGATACGCTGGCAGGCTGTCTGGAAGACTATTTCATGCGTTCTGAGCAGCTGCCTACCCGCCTGTTTATCCGTACTACTGAGCAGGGCGCAGCCGGTATTTTACTGCAGGTGCTGCCCGCGCAGGAGACCAGTCAGGATGATTTCAATCATCTGGCCATGCTGACGGAGACGGTGAAAGCGGAAGAGCTGATCACGCTGCCGGCAAACGATGTGCTGTGGCGTCTCTACCATCAGGAAGAAGCCACCGTTTACGATCCGCTGCCCGTTATGTTTAAGTGCACCTGCTCGCGCCAGCGCTGCGGTGAAGTGCTTAAAACGCTGCCAGAGAGCGAAGTGGATGAGATCCTCGAAGAAGATGGCAAAATCGATATGCACTGCGACTATTGCGGCACGCACTATGTCTATGACGCGGTCGATATTGCTGCCATCCGGAACGAATCTGTCAGCGACAGCGACCAGCTGCACTGATTCCGCTGCGGGCGGCCACGCCGCCCGTTTCGCGTAAAACTATACCCCCATGTTTTTTCACGGAAATTAACTAATTTTCACTAACTTTACTTTTATAAGTAGCCGATTTCTCCGCTTGTCACGTTCCAGTTCGCATTTTTAACTATCTTCACTTTCCGCTTCTGCTCAGATGTGTACACTGCGCGCGATCTGTCCTGCGCAACCGAGTGCGCCACGCGGCAGACACCCCCTAAAAATGCAATGAAGTACCGATTTAAGGAGCAGTCACATGCGCGTTAACGGCCTGACATCGCAAGACCTCGCCGACCTGGGCATCAGCGGCACTACCGAAGTGGTGTATAACCCTGACTATGACACGCTGTTTCAGGAAGAAACCCGCCCGGAGCTGGAGGGTTATGCGCGAGGCACCCTGACGCAGAGCGGCGCAATCGCCGTGGATACCGGCATTTTTACCGGCCGCTCACCGAAAGATAAATATATTGTCCGCGATGACACGACGCGCGATACGCTGTGGTGGAATGGCACCGGCAACGGTAAAAACGATAATCAGCCGCTTTCGCAGGAGACCTGGCAGGCGCTGAAGGATCGCTGTACCCAGCAGCTTTCAGGCAAACGCCTGTTTGTGGTGGATGCCTTTTGCGGTGCCAATCCTGACTCCCGCCTGAGCGTACGCTTTGTGATGGAAGTGGCCTGGCAGGCACACTTTGTGAAAAACATGTTTATCCGCCCGAGCGATGAAGAGCTGGCCAGCTTCACGCCTGATTTTGTGGTGATGAACGCGGCGCAGTGTACCAATCCGGACTGGCAGGCGCAGGGGCTGAACTCAGAAAATTTTGTTGCATTTAACCTGACAGAACGCATGCAGCTGATTGGCGGTACCTGGTACGGCGGCGAAATGAAGAAGGGCCTCTTCGCCATCATGAACTATCTGCTGCCGCTGAAAGGCATCGCCTCCATGCACTGCTCCGCGAACGTGGGTAAAGCGGGCGACGTGGCCGTGTTCTTTGGCCTCTCCGGCACCGGTAAGACCACGCTCTCCACCGATCCTGAGCGGCAGCTGATTGGCGATGATGAGCACGGCTGGGATGATGACGGCGTCTTCAATTTTGAAGGCGGCTGCTATGCAAAAACCATCAACCTGTCTGAACAGGCAGAGCCGGAAATCTATCGCGCTATCCGCCGCGATGCGCTGCTGGAAAACGTGGTGGTGCGTGCCGACGGCAGCGTGGATTACGCCGATGGCAGCAAAACAGAAAACACCCGCGTCTCCTATCCGATCAATCACATTGAAAACATTGTGCAGCCGGTTTCCAAAGCGGGTCATGCGAAAAAGGTCATTTTCCTTACGGCTGATGCGTTTGGCGTGCTGCCGCCGGTTTCGCGGCTGACGCCAGAGCAGACGCAGTATCACTTCCTTTCCGGCTTCACAGCCAAGCTGGCCGGCACTGAACGCGGCGTCACGCAGCCAACGCCAACCTTCTCTGCCTGCTTTGGCGCCGCATTTCTGACCCTGCATCCGACGCAATATGCTGAAGTGCTGGTTAAGCGCATGGAAGCGGCGGGCGCGCAGGCTTATCTGGTTAACACCGGCTGGAACGGCAGCGGCAAGCGCAACTCACTGAAAGATACCCGGGCGATTATCAACGCGATTCTGGCAGGCGAGCTGGATAACGCCGCGACCGTGACCCTGCCGGTGTTCAATCTGCAGATCCCGACGCAGCTGGCCGGGGTGGACGCCGCCACGCTGGATCCGCGCCGCAGCTGGCAGAGCGAAGCGGAGTGGCAGCAGGCCGCGCAGGATCTGGCACAGCGTTTTATTACTAACTTTGAGAAGTATACCGACAACGACGCGGGTAAAGCGCTGGTACAGGCGGGTCCGCAGCTGTAAGCACGGCTGAATTACTGCAGCGGGCGGCATCACTGCCGCCCTTTTTTCTGTCTGCTCAGGTGCTGTGCGCGACGCTGGCCAGCGCGGTGCTGTTTTCCGGCATCGGCAGCCAGGCGCGGATACGTAATCCGCCGCGCTCGCTGGCACCAATCTCCAGCGATCCTTCATGCGCATCGATTATGCGCTGCACAATCGCCAGCCCCAGCCCGGTGCCGCTGGTACTGCGGGCGCTGTCGCCGCGCACAAACGGCTGAAACAGATGCTGCAGCTGATCGGGTTTAATACCGGGACCATCATCATCAACCTGGAACCAGGCGCGGTTAAGCTCCTGGCCGCTGCTGACTTTGATCCAGCCGTTACCATAACGCGCAGCATTTACCACCAGATTTGCCA
This sequence comes from Pantoea sp. RIT413, assembly GCF_003057675.2. Classification (NCBI taxonomy): domain Bacteria; kingdom Pseudomonadati; phylum Pseudomonadota; class Gammaproteobacteria; order Enterobacterales; family Erwiniaceae; genus Pantoea; species Pantoea sp. RIT413. The sequence goes on along the minus strand of NZ_QBJB02000019.1, from coordinate 3,167 downwards.
CCGCGCGTTTAATCGAGAGCGGATTGATATTCAGCATTAGCTCATCGGTCATCACCGCATTCTCAATCTCGCGTTCATAGCCGCTCTCAGCCGCGACCACTTCTCCCAGCACGCTATTGAGATCGGCCCGCTCGGTCTGCATCTCCTGACCCGTACGCAGATAATCGATGAACTGCTCGATGATGGCGTTGCACTCTTCGATATCTTTATTAATCGACTCCGCCAGGTAGCCATCCTGCTCACCCATCATCTCGGTCGCCAGACGGATGCGCGTCAGCGGCGTGCGCAGATCGTGACTGACGCCCGCCATCAGCAGGGTGCGATCGTCAGCCAGCTGCTTGACGCCAGCCGCCATCTGATTGAAGGCGCGCGTCACCGAACGCACTTCAGAGGCTCCATATTCACGCAGCGGCGGCGGAATAATGCCTTTACCCACCTGCAGTGCCGCGTGCTCCAGATCCACCAGCGGCCGGTTTTGCATCCGGATAAACAGCCAGGCTCCGCCAATCGCCAGCAGCATGATTGCCAGCGTGTAGCGGAACAGCGGCGAGAAGTCGCCCTGATGAATTTCCGTCAGCGGCACCCGCACCCAGATATCGGGCGAAAGCCAGGTTTTCAGCCAGACAACCGGCGAGTTTTTATTGACCTCGACGCGCACATCGGTCGGGCCGCCCAGCTGCTGCGCCATCTGCTCACTCAGAAACTCATAGTGCTGCGCCCAGCGCAGCCCGCTCTCTTCTGCCGCCGCGTTGGTATAAAGCGAAATCCCCAGCTCGCGGTAAATTTCGCGCCGGAAGGCGGGTGGCACTTCCAGCTGTGTCCCATCTTCCAGCTGCAGCCGATCGGTCATCAGCATACGCACTTCATAGGCCAGCACCTTATTAAACTGCTGCAGGCTGGGAAGAATAGCGAAGTTCAGCACCACCAGATACGTCGTTACCAGGCTGACAAACAGCAGGGTAACGATCAGCAGCAGGGTGCGGGCAAAGGAACTGCGGGGCGAGAAGCGCAGTCGCCTCATGCTTTACTGCCGTCCGGCACAAAAACGTAGCCCAGACCCCAGACGGTCTGGATATAGCGCGGATGCGCGGGATCTTCTTCCACCATGCGGCGCAGGCGCGAAATCTGCACGTCGATTGAGCGTTCCATGGCGCTGTATTCACGTCCGCGCGCCAGGTTCATCAGCTTGTCACGCGAAAGCGGCTCACGCGGATGACTTACCAGCGCTTTCAGCACGGCAAATTCACCGCTGGTGAGCGGCATAGGCTCATCTTCACGGAACATTTCACGCGTGCCGAGGTTCAGTTTGAATTTGCCGAAGGCGATAACCGCCTCTTCCTGTGAAGGCGCACCCGGCAACTCGTTGGCCTGACGACGCAGCACCGCGCGGATCCGCGCCAGCAGTTCACGCGGGTTAAACGGTTTGGGAATATAGTCATCCGCCCCAATTTCCAGCCCGACAATGCGGTCAACCTCTTCACCCTTAGCTGTCACCATGATAATCGGCATCGGGTTACTCTGGCTGCGCAGACGGCGACAGATAGAGAGGCCATCTTCGCCTGGCAGCATTAAATCCAGCACCATCAGATGAAACGATTCACGCGTCAGCAGGCGATCCATCTGTTCAGCATTAGCGACACTGCGCACCTGAAAGCCCTGTTCGGTGAGATAGCGTTCCAGCAGCGCGCGCAGACGCATATCGTCATCAACGACCAGAATTTTGTAGTTCTCTTGCATGTTCAACTCCCAAAGGCGCCATTGCCTGAAGCAATATTGTGAGGATAAGGGACCTGTCTGTGACAGATATTTATGGTTTATATTCTAAGCGAAATTGTTACAAAGCATATTAAACAGGAGCTTATATTTAATTTCTTGCCTGAAATGCGGCTCCGCTCCCGCTTTTGCCACCCGATTTTACCCTGATTAGCGCTTGTCTGAAAAAACGGCACTTTTTCTCACTGCGCGTGGCTCGACCGCACTTTTCCCGCTCTGCCAGAGCCTGCCCTGCGCTTTCACATCAATTCAGCGGGATAGCAGACCGCCGGCAGCACAAAACTGCGCAGATTCTGGTTAGCGCCTTATAACGCTCTCGGAAGAGTCCCAGCGGCGGCACAATCCAAGACCATTTATAAATAAAGACAGTTAAATCAGCGAGTAAACACCACTTTCGCCCGGCCCGATGATCTCCGACACTTCTGCTGTATCGACCCGATCGGTGTCATGTGGAGAAGAAAAATGAAAAAAGTTGTTCTGCTGAGCGCGCTGGTTCTCTCCAGCCTTACCCAGGTTCAGGCGGCAACGTCAGTCGGTGAAGCCGCCGGTGCGCAGGCGTCAACGACAGCAAAAGGCAACTCGGATGCAATTGGCGTGGGCGCAGTAGCAGCACTGCTGGGCGTGGCGCTGGCTACCATGGGCGGTGGCGGTGGCGATGGCAATGGCAGCAGCACCTCAACCACTACCGCAACGGTGCCGGGCAAGTAAGCGCTATACCGGGACTGCGCTGCCTGTGGCTCACCACGCGCAGTGCAGTTCACTTACGCCTTGTCGTGATAGGTAATCTGATTCACAAACCAGATCTTTTGTCCTTCAGGCGTGTTAACGGTGACCTCATCATCGACCTCTTTTTTGATCAGCGCCCGCGCCATAGGTGAATCGATCGAGATGTACTCTTTCACATTATCGCCATAGATTTCATCTGGTCCGACGATGCGAAAACGCTTTTGTTCCCCCTGCTCATTCTCCACTTCTACCCACGCGCCAAAAAAGACTTTGCCCTCCTGCTGCGGGGCGTAATCAACAATTTTCAGCTCAGCGAGGCATTTGCGCAGGTAGCGTACCCGCCGGTCAATCTGCCGCAGCAGCCGTTTATTGTAGGTATAGTCCGCGTTTTCTGACCGATCGCCGAGGCTGGCGGCCCAGGAGACGATACGGGTGATCTCCGGACGCTTCTCATTCCACAGATGATCGTGCTCGGCGCGCAGCTTGTTGTAGCCTTCGCGGGTAATCAGTTGAGTTTTCATTACATCGGCTCGTTTATGTCAGTTTTGCAGGTCGCCAGCTGCGTACATTGACTGCTCCCCGCCCTAAAGGGCGAGGATTCCCACTTCAACGCAACCTGCCTAAGCCGCATTACGCGGCTTTAGGGTTTACAGTCGCTCCGTGGGCTA
>NZ_QBJB02000018.1:0-54356 GCF_003057675.2 Pantoea sp. RIT413 | reverse complement strand
CCGACTGAACTACAGAGGAATCGTGTGAACGAGGCGAATAGTAGCGAGCCCGATCCCGCTTGTCAAAGCCGTACTGCACACTTCTGGTTTAAGTGCGCGCAAAAGCACCATTCTGCTGCTTTTCTGCCTGATATGGTGGCAAAGCAAACTGCCAACAGGATCTCACTTCAGAGGCATTTCCGCTGAGATGTTAGAGGCGTGTCAAATTTTTGCGGTTTGCTGATTTTAAAACAACCGTTTCAGTGCTTTTATGATGAAAATTTCATATGAAGCAAGTATGAAACAAATGAACTGCTTATCATCACGCCGGAAACTATTTTTTACCCGGCGGCGGTGACAGCAAAATTAACCTGTTGATAAGGAGCGCGTTCTTCAGAACAACATCAGCTGGCTTCAGCGCGAAAAGTGCAACTATCCAAAATCTGTACCCATAAATAACGCCAGCCGCGGTGCGCAAAGGCAAAAAATTTTTTTCATTTACCTGATGCATCATGCTGTGCGTGCGTTAACCAACAATAAGAAGGTAGAAGGTGCCCTATGAAATTTAAAAAAGCGTTAGTCACTTCCCTGTTGGCCTGCATGTTGCCCGCTGCGGTTATGGCGAAAGATCTGCAGGTTGGCGTCTCAATGGCGCTGTTTGACGACAATTTCCTGACCATTCTGCGCACGGCCATGCAGAAAGAGATGCAGAAAGATAACGTAAAAGGCCAGCTGGAAGATGCCAAAGGGGATGTGTCACAGCAGCTGCAGCAGGTACAGAACTTTATCGGACAGGGCGTGGACGCCATCATCGTCAACCCGGTGGATACCAACGCCGTGAAACCGATTATGGACGCGGCGAAAAAAGCCAACATTCCGCTGATCTTCGTTAACCGTAAACCTGCCGGTGAACTCACGGACAAGATGGCGTATGTCGGCTCAGACTCCGAGCTGGCGGGTCGCCTGCAGATGGAAGCGCTGGCTAAAGCGATGAACGGCAAAGGCAACGTGGCGATCCTGATGGGCGATTTAGCGAACGAATCAACGCGCGACCGCACCAAAGGGGTGGAAGCGGTGGTCGCGAAATATCCCGATATCAAAGTGGTGCAGAAACAGACCGCAAAATTCACCCGTAACGACGCGGTGGATGTGGTCAGCAACTGGATGACCGCCGGCGATGACATCCAGGCTATCGCCTCTAACAACGATGAAATGGCGATTGGCGCACTGCAGGCGCTGGGTAAAAACCCGAACCATATCCTGATCGCCGGCGTGGATGGCACCCCGGATGCGCTGCAGATGCTGAAAAACGGCAAAATGGTCGCCACGGTTTTCCAGGATGCCAGCGGGCAGGGTGCAGGCGCGGTGCGGGCTGCGGTGAGCCTCGCAAAAGGGGAGAAAGTTGAGAAAGTGATCAACATCCCTTACCAGCTGATCACCAAAGAGAACATGGCGCAGTTTGAGAATCGCAACCAGAAATAACCGCTCTCCCCTTAAGCCGTATGGAGGTGATGTATGACCGCTTTTGCGCTTGAAGCCGAAGGCATCAGCAAGTTCTTCCCCGGAGTGAAGGCGCTCGATAACGTCTCACTGCGAATCAGGCCGGGGTCGGTACATGCCCTGATGGGCGAGAATGGCGCAGGCAAATCCACGCTGATGAAATGCCTTATCGGGATTTACCGTCCCGATAAGGGCACTATTCGCATCAAAGGGGAACCCGTGCAGTTTCAGGACACCATGGACGCGCTGCGTTCCGGCATCTCGATGATCCATCAGGAGCTGAACCTGGTGCCGCATATGACCGTGGCGGAGAACATCTGGCTCGGGCGTGAACCGATGAAGTTTGGCTTCGTCGATCACGCCCTGCTAAACCGCCAGACGCAGGAGTTGCTCAACAAACTCAATATTCGCCTCAAAGCGGATCGCATGGTGGGCGAGCTGAGCATTGCGGCACAGCAGATGGTGGAGATTGCCAAAGCGGTATCGTGGAACTCTGACGTGGTGATCATGGATGAACCCACCTCCGCGCTGACCGAAACTGAAGTGGCGCACCTGTTCACTATCATTCGCGACCTGCGGGCGCAGGGCAAGGCGATTATCTATATCAGCCATAAGATGGATGAGATTTTTACCATTACCGATGAGATCAGCATCTTCCGCGACGGCACCTGGGTCGGCAGCAACGATACCAGCGCGTTTACGCGGCAGTCGCTGATCACCCAGATGGTAGGGCGTGAGCTGACCCAGCTGTTCCCTAAATTCAACGGCACCATCGGCGACGATGTGCTGACGGTGCGCGGCCTGAGCAGCAAAGAGCGCTTTAGCGATATCAGCTTCAGCGTGCGCAGGGGAGAAATTCTGGGCGTGGCCGGGCTGGTGGGCGCAGGGCGCAGTGAGGTGATGGAGAGCCTGTTTGGCATGGAGAGCTACGACAGCGGTGAAGTGCTGATTGACGGCGTGCCGGTCAGCATCGATTCGCCCTCCACGGCCATCGAGAAAGGCATGGCGTTTCTGACTGAGGATCGCAAGAAGTCAGGGCTGTTTCTGGTTCTCTCAGTAATGGAGAACATGAGCATCGTTAACATGCCCGGTTACACCGGCAAAAGCGGCTTTGTCAGCCATGTGAAAATGGCGCAGGACTGTATGGAGCAGATCCGCAAGCTCAATATCAAAACCCCGACCATGGATCAGATCATCAATAACCTCAGCGGCGGTAACCAGCAGAAAGTGCTGATTGCGCGCTGGCTGCTGGCACAGCCGAAGATCCTGATTCTGGACGAACCGACCCGCGGCATCGATGTGGGAGCCAAAGCAGAGATCTACCGCCTGATCAGCGAACTCGCTAATCGCGGCGTCGCTATCATCATGGTCTCCTCTGAGCTGCCGGAAATTCTCGGCATGAGTGACCGCATCATGGTGATGCACGGCGGGCGCATAACCGGCATCCTCAGTAAAGAAGAGGCCGATCAGGAAACCATTTTGTCGCTGGCATCTGAGTGAGGCTTGAGATCCCTATGAATAATGTAAAAGCTACGGCCCCGCAGGCCACTGAACAAAGCTCCTTCTTCAGTAATCTGCGCCACAAGCTGCCGAAAGATACCGGCATTTTTGTGGTGATGTTAGGCATTGCGCTGATCTTTGAAATTGCCGGCTGGTACGTACGCGACCAGTCTTTTCTGCTCAACACCAACCGTTTAGTTCTGATTGTGCTGCAGGTCGCCATCATCGGTATTATCGCGGTCGGCGTTACGCAGGTCATTATCACCACCGGTATCGATCTCTCCTCCGGCTCCGTTATCGCCCTGACGGCGGTGGTGGCGGCAAGCCTGGCGCAAACCTCAGAAAGCCTGTCGCCGATGTTTCCCTCGCTGGTTAACCTGCCTGCGGCTATCCCTATCGGCGCCGGTATTGGCGTCGGGCTGCTGTGCGGCGTCATCAACGGCGTGCTGATCACCCGCACCGGTATTCCGCCCTTTATCGCCACGCTGGGGATGATGGTGTCCGCGCGCGGTCTGGCGCAGTACTATACGCAGGGTAATCCGATCAGCTTTCTGTCAGACAGCTTTACCTCGATTGGTCAGGGCGCCATGCCGGTTATCATCTTCCTGGTGGTGGCGTTCCTGTTCCACATCGCGCTGAAACATACCCGCTACGGCAAATATGTCTATGCGATTGGCGGCAACATGACGTCAGCTAAAGTGTCCGGCATCAACGTTAACAAGTATCTGATCATTGTCTACACCATCGCCGGCGCGCTCTCGGGCCTGGCAGGCGTCGTACTGGCAGCACGCGTCAGCAGCGGCCAGTCAAGCATGGGGATGGCGTATGAGCTGGATGCTATCGCCGCAGCGGTTATCGGCGGCAGCAGCCTGATGGGTGGCGTGGGGCGTATCACCGGCACGCTGATCGGCGCCGTGATCCTGGGACTTATCAAAAGCGGCTTTACCTTCGTGGGCGTGGACGCCTATATACAGGACATCATCAAAGGCATGATCATTGTGGCTGCGGTTTCCATTGATATGCATCGCAACCGCAAAAAACGCTGAGTCACCTCGCTCTGCGACACGGCTGACCCCGGCATAACCGGGGTCAGGCCGGAGGCGGCACGGGACGCTACCACCTCTCCGTCATCACTTTTTTGCACGTCTGCCTTGCAGGTGTTGCACCAGCAGAGTGCATGCTATCCTCCGCTTTACCCGCCCGCTGCGGCATCAGCACGCTCTGTTTCCTTTCAGGTAATCACAAAAGCTTATTTTCCAGTCTCTTAATTACCACTGCCCGCCGTTTTTTTCCGCGATGAAATAACTGGCCTGCTTATTGCAAAACTCTGTTTATCGGCCAGCAGGCTAAGCGCCCTTCAGGGGTTAACCGGATTGACGGAGGCAACATGAACTTAAGACGGCTGAAATATTTTGTGAACATCGTCGATATCGGCAGCCTGACCCGCGCCGCCGAAGTGCTGCACATTGCGCAACCGGCGCTCAGTCAGCAGGTGGCAACGCTGGAGAGCGAGCTGGATCAGCAGCTGCTGATCCGCACCAAGCGCGGCGTAACGCCCACCGACGCGGGTAAAATCCTCTATGCGCATGCCCGCACTATATTGCGCCAGTGTGAACAGGCGCAGGCCGCCGTCAGCAAAGCGGGCCAGACGCTGAGCGGACAGGTTTCTATTGGTCTCGCACCCGGCACGGCCGCCTCTTCTCTGACCATGCCGCTGCTGCAGACCGTGCGCGAGCAGTATCCGGACGTGCTGGTGTATCTGCATGAAAACAGCGGCAGTTCGCTGAATGATAAAGTGCTGAACGGTCAGCTCGATATGGCCGTGCTCTACGATCGCTCGCCTGCGGCTGGCGTGACCAGCCTGCCGCTGCTGAAAGAGGAGCTCTATCTGGTCGGCGCCACCGCCTGTCCGGGATCGGCGGTGGATCTGGCCGACGTGGCGCAGATGAACCTGTTCCTGCCGCGCGACTACAGCGCGGTACGCAAGCGGGTAGACGAAGCGTTTTCACTGCGCCGCCTGAGCGCGCGCATCATCGGCGAAATTGAATCGATCGCCACCCTGACCGCCGCGGTCTCCAGCGGGCTGGGCGTAACCGTGCTGCCTGAATCCGCGGCCCGGGCGCTGGTCAGCTCAACGCACGCCTGGATGGCGCGCATTACCTCACCGTCGCTGACGCTGCCGCTGTCGCTGAATATGTCTGCGCAGCTGCCGCTCTCACCTGCGGCGCAGGCGGTCAAAACCATACTGCTGTCGCTGCTGAATAAGCCAGCGGTTGCCGATCGCGAGCTGATGCTGGTGGGCTAAAAACCACAGCATCGCGATAACGCTCCTTATTACTAAACCGCATAACAGGCGGTTTTTTATTATTTGTTGTATTGACGCCTGCTCCCTACCATGGCGAAAACCGTGCCAGAAGGGAGAGAGGGTGTGAATTTCCAGCAACTTAAAATTATTCGGGAAGCCGCCCGCTGCGACTTCAATCTGACTGAAGTCGCCAACACGCTGTTTACCTCGCAGTCCGGGGTCAGCCGGCATATCCGCGATCTGGAAGATGAGCTGGGCGTAGAGATATTTATCCGGCGCGGAAAACGTTTGCTGGGCATGACGGAGCCGGGCAAAGCGCTGCTGACCATAGCCGAACGCATTCTCGATGAGGCCGGCAAGGTGCGGCGTCTGGCCGATGTGTTTACCAATGAGACCAGCGGCGTGCTGACGATTGCCACCACCCATACCCAGGCGCGTTACAGCCTGCCGCGCGTCATCAAAGCGTTCCGTCAGCTCTATCCCAACGTGCGGCTGGAGCTGAATCAGGGCTCGCCGCAGGAGATTGTCGCCATGCTGCTGGCCGGCGAGGCGGATGTCGGTATCGCCTCCGAACAGCTGGTTAACCATGCCAGCCTGGCGGCTTTCCCCTGGTTCAGCTGGCATCACTCGCTGCTGGTGCCGCCCGGGCATGAACTGCTGCAGCAGCAGCCGGTGTCGCTTGAAAACCTGAGCGCCTGGCCGTTAATCACCTACCGGCAGGGGATCACCGGTCGTTCACGCGTGGATCGGGCGTTTCAGGCGGCCAGCCTGCGGCCCGATATTGTGCTGAGCGCGCAGGATTCTGACGTGGTGAAAACCTATGTTGAGCTGGGGCTGGGCGTTGGCGTACTCGCCGATCAGGCGTGTGATATCTATCAGGGCGAAAACCTGGTCAAGATTGATGCCCGTCACCTGTTTGAAGCTAACACCGTCTGGCTTGGTCTGAAGCGCGGACAGCTGCAGCGCAACTATGTCTGGCAGTTTCTGGAGCTCTGCAACGCTAATTTGTCGCTGGAGGAGATCAAACGACAGGCGCTCTCCTATGAGAGTGAAGAAGAGCCGGCGCTCGATTTTCAGATCTGAGGCTGTCAGGCGCGGCAGCGGTGTGGCACTCTTCTTCTGCATTCACTAAGGGAGAACCGCATGAGCATGACGTTGCGTGATATTACGGCGGCCGACGCCGCGGCGGGCCATGCCCTGACGCAGCAGGCGGGCTGGCCACACCGTCCTGAGGACTGGCAGCAGCTGATTGCGCTGGGTGAAGGCGTGGTGATGGAGGAGGCGGGACGACTCTCCGGCTGCGCGCTTGGCTGGCGCTGGGGAAGCAGCGCAGCCACCATCGGCCTGGTGGTGGTGGATCAGCAGGCGCGCGGACGCGGTATCGGCCGCAAGTTAATGCAGGCGCTGATTACGCGCTTCGCCGGCTGCACGCTGCGCCTGCATGCAACGGAAATGGGTAAAGGGCTTTATGCACAGCTGGGATTCAGGGAGTGCGGTCAGGTATGGCAGTACCAGACGGCGGCATTAGCCGCGCCTCCCGCTATAGCGCTGCCGCCTGCGCTAAGCCTGGAGCCGGCATGCAGCGCAGCCTGTGCGGAACTCTGCACGCCCGACTGGCAGGCGACCGGCCTGCAGCGTGCGCGTCTGCTGCAGCAGTTGCTGCCCGGTAGCGTGCTGGCACGCGATGCGCAGGGGATACAGGGTTTTGCCAGCCTGCGTCGCTTTGGTCGCGGCTGGACCATCGGCCCGGTTATCGCCCGGGACGGCAGCGTGGCGCAGGCGCTCGTTGCCACGCTGCTGCAGACGCTGACCGGTCAGTTTGTCCGGCTGGATACGCCCGACGCCGGGCTGGCGGAGTGGCTGGCAACGCTGGGTCTGCAGCAGGTCGATGCGCCGCACATTATGGTGCACGGCACCCCCTGGCGCCCGACAGAGGAGATGCACTGTTTTGCGCTGGTCTCCCCGGCGCTGGGTTAGGCAGCCAGCGGGCGCAGTCAGGCCATAATCCGGCAGATCCTCTGCACGCCCGTTTCTGTCAGCTACCCTTAAAAGCTGACAACAGCCTTTAAGGGAGCAGCGGGATGAGTAAAAAAACCAGCGATTTTTTTGTCGAGCGCCTGCAGGCGTGGGGCGTCACGCGCATTTATGGCTATCCGGGCGATGGCATCAACGGCGTGCTGGGCGCTATCCAGCGCGCCAATAAAGCGGGTGCCGGCATTGAGTTTATCCAGGTGCGGCATGAAGAGATGGCAGCATTTATGGCTGCCGGCCACGCCAAATTTACCGGTGAGCTTGGCGTCTGCCTCTCCACCGGCGGGCCGGGTGCCACCCACCTGCTGACCGGTCTTTACGATGCCAAAATGGATCATGCACCGGTGCTGGCGATCGCCGGACAGGCTGAAGTGACCGCGCGCGGCGCCAGCTATCAGCAGGAGATGAACCTCGATCGCGTGTTTGCTGATGTCGCTAATTTTGTTCAGGAAGCGGCCGCACCGGCGCAGATCCAGCATCTGGTCGATCGCGGCGTACGCATTGCGAAAGCGCAGAACGGCGTAGCGGTGCTGATCCTGCCAAAAGATATTCAGGATGAAACCTGGCAGCCACCGCAGCACGCACACGGCTTTACCCACTCCGGTCCTGGCTATCAGCGTCCGAAAATCGTGCCGTATGAGGCAGATCTGCAGCGTGCGGCAGAGGTTCTCAATGCCGGCAGCAAGGTGGCGATCCTGATTGGCGCAGGTGCGCGCGGCGCGGCAGTGGAAGTGGTGCAGGTCGCGAACCTGCTCGGCGCGGGCGTCGCCAAAGCGCTGCTGGGTAAAGATGTGCTGCCGGACGATGCGCCGTTTGTCACCGGATCAATCGGCCTGCTCGGCACTAAACCGTCGTGGGATCTGATGCAGGAGTGCGACACGCTGCTGATGATCGGCACCGGCTTCCCGTGGACCGAGTTTTTACCTGCCGAGGGCAAAGTGCGGGCGGTACAGATTGATATCGATCCGGCGATGCTGGGCCTGCGCTACCCCTGTGAAGTCAACCTGCACGGAGATAGCGCCGAAACGCTGCGGGCGCTGATCCCGCTGCTGCAGCACAAAAGCGATCGCCACTGGCAGGAGCAGATTGCGCTGCAGGTGCGCGACTGGTGGCAGCTGATGGAGGAGCGGGCGCTGGCGCCGGCTAATCCGGTTAATCCACAGCGGGTAGTGTGGGAGATGTCGCCGCAGCTGCCGGATAACGCTATTGTCACCTCAGATTCCGGCTCCTGCGCCAACTGGTTTGCGCGCGACTATCGCGTGAAGCAGGGGCAGCGCGCCACGCTCTCCGGCGGTCTTGCCTGTATGGGTGCCGCCGTACCGTTCGCTATCGCCGCTAAATTTGCTTATCCCGATAAACCGGTTGTGGCGCTGGTCGGAGACGGGGCGATGCAGATGAATAATATGGCTGAGCTGATCACTATTCAGAAATACTGGCAGCAGTGGGACGATCCACGGCTGATCGTCTGCGTGTTTAACAATCAGGATCTTAATCAGGTGACCTGGGAGCAGCGCGTGATGGAAGGCAATCCGCGCTTCGAGGCGTCACAGCAGCTGCCCGATGTACCCTACGCGCGTTTTGCCGAGAGTCTTGGCCTGCAGGGGATCGTGGTGGATAATCCGGATGAGTTAGCCGCCGCGTGGCAGCAGGCGCTGAGCGCAAACCGCCCGGTGGTGCTGGAGGTGAAAACCGATCCGGAAGTCGCACCGCTGCCGCCGCATATCACCTTTAAGCAGGCGAAATCCTTTATGGCCTCCATGGTTAAAGGCGATCGCGGCGTGGCACAGATTATCGGTGACACCGCCAGTCAGCTTATCCGCCCCAAACGCTGATTCCGTCGTAGGGGATGCATTCATGCGTCCCTGGCGTCATTTATGCGCCGTGCCCGATTGTTACCAGGGCGCCATAAATGGCGCCCCTACAGATTTATATTAGGGTACGATAAATAACGCATCCCCGTTGCCGCTGTAGGGGGCGCATTTATGCGCCCCTGACGTCATTAATGCGTCCCTGGCATCGTTTATGCGCCCCTGACATCATCTATTCACCCCCGCATCCTTTAAATGTCTCGTCTCTCCTCGTACAAACAACCGGTCCAGCTCCCACTTCAATGGATTCTCTGCAATATAACGGCGAACTGCAGACAGCTCCTGTTCCGAGCGGATAACGCGGTCATAAAAGCCACGCTGCCAGACAGGCGTTCCGAGCTGGCGGGAAATACCCGCTTTAAAGTGATTAATAATGGCTGATAAACAACAGATATTACCCGGCTGAAGCCAGATGATGCCGTGCAGGTGATTGGGCATCACAATAAATGTATCGGTTGCCAGCGTGTTATAACGGGCAGAAAGGCGCTCCCACTCTTCGGCAACACAAAGGCCGGACGGCGAAGCGTGCATACTGCCGGACAGGATCTCACCCAGCAGCAGCGCACGCTGTCGGGTGACCAGGGTAACGAAATAAGCGCCGGGCGTACGATAATCAAATTGCGTCAGGCGCGGATTTTTTCGGTTTCGCATTGTGCCTCCTTGCGCCTTTATTCTCTCTTTTCAGCGCAGAAAGGCGAGTCAGCCACGTTAACGATGCGAGATGTCGCGAAAAAGAAAACGGTGCCGGTTGTTACCAGGGCGCCATAAATGGCGCCCCTACAAAGTTGTGTTCGGGCGCGATAAATAACGCAGCCCCGGTGCCGGTAGGGGACGCATTTATGCGTCCCTGGATTCGTTTATGTGGACCTAACGTCGTTTATGTGCCGTGCCCGGTTGTTGCCAGGGCGCCATAAATGGCGCCCCTACGGGGTTTTATCCTGTCGTTTCCTATACCATTTTTTCAATCTCGGTCAGCGGGACGGCGTGGCTGAACAGATAGCCCTGCAGCTGGTTACAGCCGGCGTTGGCGAGGGCGTGCATCTGTCCTTCGGTTTCTACGCCTTCGGCGGTGACGGTCAGGCCCATGGCGTGCCCCAGCCGAACGACGGATTCAATAATCGCGGTTGAGTTATCTGCCACGCCGAGCGACTGGGTAAAAGAACGGTCGATTTTTATCTTATCGACCGGGAAACTGCTCAGATAGTTAAGGCTGGAGTAGCCGGTGCCAAAATCATCCAGCGCGATACGGAAGCCCGCTTCGCGCAGCGCAATGATAGAGCTGCGGGCCGCATGCTCATCCTCAATCAGCACGCCTTCGGTGATCTCCAGCTCCAGGCGCTGCGGATCGGCGCCTTCGCTCGCAACAATCTCCAGCAGCCGGGAGACAAAGCCGCTGCTGCGAAACTGCACCGGTGAAACGTTCACCGCCACCACCACCTGCGGCAGCTTCAGCGACGTCTTACACGCTTCGCGCAGCACCCACTCGCCCAGCGGCAGGATCAGCCCGGTCTCTTCGGCGATAGCGATAAAGTCAGCCGGTGAGATATCACCACGGGTCGGATGGTGCCAGCGCAGCAGCGCCTCAACGCCAACCACGCGTTCACCGTTAATCTCCATCAGCGGCTGATACCAGACGGCCAGCCCGGTAAAATTAACCAGCGCCTGACGCAGCTCTGCCGCCAGCTCCTGCCGGGTACGCAGCGACTCATCCATCGCTTTTTCGAACTGGCGAAACTGACCGCGCCCGTGATTTTTGGCGTCATACAGCGCGATATCCGCCTTACGCATCAGCTCCAGCCGGTCCACGCCATCTTTCGGTGCCAGCGCCAGGCCGATACTGACGCCAACCCACAGCTCATTGCCCAGCAGATGATAAGGAGCGCTGAGCGCGCTGATAATGCGCTGCGCCAGCGTATGCACCTGGCCGATAGTCTCCGTATCCGGCATCACGATAATAAACTCATCGCCGCCGATGCGTCCCACGGTATCGCTGGTGCGCACAATCTCGCTCAGGCGCCGCGCCACTTCGCGGATCAGTTCATCGCCAGCGTGATGGCCCCAGGTGTCATTGATATTTTTAAACCGATCAAGATCGAGCAGCAGCAGCGCCACGCGGCGATCGTGCCGCAGCGCCGCGGCCAGCGCCTGGGTCAGGCGATCTTCCACCAGCGCGCGGTTGGGCAGGCCGGTCAGCACGTCATGAAACGCAAGGTGCTGCGCCTGCGCCTCGCTGGCGCCCAGCCGGACCAGCGACTGCGACAGGCTGAGCGAGGAGGTCCAGATGCGCCGTACCATAAACAGGCAGAGCAGGGTGATAATCAGCACCGACAGCAGCGTTGAGGGCACGATCGTGCGCAGCATCTGCGCGCCGGGCTTATCGGGTTGCCAGCTCAGATAGCCTACCCGCTGGCCGCTCTGCGATGAGAGGGGCCAGAAAGCCATCTCCTTATCAGTGGGTGGCGCGTTGCTAAAGTGCAGCTGCGCCAGCTGGCTGCGATCGGAAAGGTGACGCAGATAGCCATCGTCAAGAAACGCGACGCTCACCAGGCTAAACCGGTTTGTCATGTCAGGCGCGCTAATTTCACCCACGGCCAGCGCGGCAGCGCGACCGGCAATGCGCACAAAATCGGCCCGATCTACTGCGCCAGCCGCGCTGGCTACCAGCGGCGTGGCGAGCAGATCGCGCAGCCACGGACCGACTACCTGCAGGCTGACCGGCTCACCGTTGCGCCAGGCGGCAACCGGCTGCTGCCTGCTGTCCAGCAGCAGAATCAGCTGATGGGCAAACATCTCATAAAGCCAGCTGCCGACGTTCTGATCCAGCCACGCCCGGTCGGCGTCACGCAGCGTCAGGTGGCTGGCGAGCGGCGACCAGCGCGTCAGGCTGCGCAGCTGGCGCAAATGCTCGCTGAGGCTCTGGTCGAATGAGGCGGCAATCATCCGCTGCTGCTGCTCACGCGCTTCACTGTTGGTCACGGATGTCCCCCAGTAAAGTCCGCTGCCGGCCCCGGCAAACGACAGCACCAGAATCGCGATCAGCGGCGCGACCACCTGACGCAAAAAACTGTGCCGGAATTGACGGGATGTTCTGATTGAATTCATTATTTTTTCTTCATATAAAAAGGCGGCCGTATTGAATAAGTTAGCAGAAAGACGGGTTTGTGCCTGGCGGAGAGCGGCGCGGCGCGAGATGCACTTATTAATCATCCTGATGCGTTAGCTGCTCATTGGCCGCGGCTGATTCATCGCGCCGTCACGCCATCGTCACCGCACTGTCATCTGCTGCGCGCATCCTGAGCGTTCATTAAAACGGGCGGGGCAGCCGGACACGGCGCTGAAAGCGCCCGGCTATTTATTGTTTATTCCGGTATCCGGAGAGGACCCATGACTTTACTGGCCAGTTTTCATTATTCCGTCGCGGATGCTCAGCAGGCGTCCCGCCGCGTCCGCAAAGCTATAAGCGAGCCAGGCGTTATCGTGTCGCTGCCGCTGATGCCAGGCCAGCGCGAACTCTCCTCTGCTGCCAGCGCGCTGCTGCTGACGCGGGAAGAGGGGGCAGATACGCTGTGGCTCGATCCGCAGATTGACAGTGCGGCGCTGCGCAGCACGCTGCATTTTTGTACCGGCATACCGCTTGTCTCCGCCTGCAACGCCTCGCTGGCCCTGAGTCACGCCCGTGCGAATCCCGATCCCGCTACTTTGATGGCCCGGCAGGCTGCCGCCGGGCATAACCGCACGCTGATTATTGAGCTGCCAGGTCTGAACGGCGGCCTGACGCTGCGTCTCAGCGGCGACGGGCTGCGTGAAACGCGCGCGGTTGCACCGCAGCTGCCGCCGGCGGTGCTCGCTTATCTGCGTGAGCATCCGCATCCCGGCCGGCAGCGGTCAGATCTCATTTTTACCTGCGGTGAAACGCTCATGGCGCTGCCGCATACTGTCCGGGTGGCGGTGTGCTGAGCGCAGGCTATCAGCGGGAAAGCGGTGTGGCAGCAGCCTGCCGCGCGCGGTTAAGCCGTGCGCTGCGCTGCCAGGCCCGCTCCAGCGCCTGAACCAGCTGCGCCTGCTGCCACGGCTTCGCCAGCCGTTCACACAGCGGTAACGTCACCTGCGACCGGCGCAGATCCTGCCCGCTGACCAGCAGCGTGGCGAGCTGCGGCCACTGCTGCTGCGCCTGGCGTATCACATCGGCGCCGTTGAGCGCACCGGGCAGCATCAGATCGCTGATCAGCAGATCGATATCGGGTGTCTGCTGCAGCAGCGCCAGCGCGCTGGCACCGTCGGCGCACTCCAGCGTCAGATAGCCAAGCTGATGCAGATGGTCACACAGCGTCTGCCGTACGGCGGGTTCATCATCCAGCACCAGCACCAGCCGATCGCGGCTCGTACCGGGCTGCGCGGGTGGAGGAGCCGCCACCGGCTGTACCGCCTCCGCCGCGCGCGGCAGCAGCAGGCGTACCGTGGTACCCTGGCCCGGTGCGGTCTCCAGCGCAATTTCACCGCCCGACTGCCGCACAAAGCCATACACCATCGATAGCCCCAGACCGCTGCCGCTGCCGGTGGGCTTGGTGGTGAAGAAGGGTTCAAACACCTGCTGACGCACCTCCGCTGACATGCCGCAGCCGCGATCGATCACCTCCACCACGACCCACTCGCGTTTACCCGCCGCGGACGCTTTGCGCTGGTTCCAGACGCGCAGCACTATCTCACCGGGCTGCTGCTGCAGCGCGTCGCGCGCGTTAACCACCAGGTTCATCAGCGCATTTTCAAGCTGACCGGCATCGATCCATGCCGGCCAGCCCGGGCGTGCTGCTTCTGTTACCAGCTGCTGACCGGGCAGCAGGGCGTGCTGCAGCAGCGAATGCAGATCCTCTACCAGATCCACGACCGCGACCGCCCGTGGATAGAGCGCCTGTTTACGGGAAAACGCGAGCAGTCGCTGGGTGAGCTGCGCGGCGCGGTCCGCCGCCTGGCGGGCGCGTTCGATACGGGTTGCCAGCGTGCCAGCCGGCAGCTGATCGGCGGTGAGCGCCAGGCTGCCGATGATCACCGCCAGCAGATTATTAAAATCGTGCGCCAGTCCGCCGGTCAGCTGGCCCACCGCTTTCATTTTCTGGCTGTGCAGCAGCGCCTCCTCCAGCGCTTTTCGCGAGGTGCGCTCCAGCACGGTGTTGACCATGCCGCGACGCGGCACCGGACTGAAGCGCAGCTCCAGCGTCCGCCCGTCCGGCAGCCGCACTTCCTGCGCATCCTGCAGGCTGAGCAGCTGCAGATCCAGCCGTGCCAGCAGCTGCTGATAGTGCAGGCCACGCTGCAGCTCATGCGGCGCAATACCGAGCAGCTGCGCATACTGCGCGTTCCAGACCACCAGCTGACCGCTGTTATCAAACAGCGCAAAGCCGTCGCGCATGGCGAGAAAGGTTGACTCCAGCTGGGTACTTTTCTCTTTCAGCAGTGAAGAGGTGTGCGCCAGTGAGGCGGTGTTGCGGGCAAAAACGTTAAACGCCCGCGCCAGATCGCCCAGTTCGTCGCGCCGCGTCTGGCCGGGTACGCTGACGCCTTTCTCCCCCTGCGCCAGCTGCGTCATCGCGCGGGCGATAGCGGTAAGGCCGGAGCCGAGATTGCGGTAGATGTAGTAGCCGGCGTAACCGGTGATCAGCAGCGCCAGCAGCATAAACAGCGCGATAAAACCAATGACCGAGTTGAGTTCACGGTGGGTGCTGGCGCTGCGCGCATCGCTCTGCTGCGCCACCTGCTGTACATAGCGGGTGATATCCTCATTGAGCATTGCCACCAGCGCCTTGATACGGTAGGTCGCGTAGGCGATGCCGGTATCGCTCTCCTCAAGCCCGGCGGCGACCGGCTCCAGCGCACGGAGGGCATGGACAAAGCGCGCCCGCTGCAGCGCCAGCACGCCTTCCAGCGGCAGGGCTGACCAGACCGGAAGAATGGATGAGAGCTGCTGCACCGCAGCCTGCGGCGCGGCAGAGCGGATCGCTACCGCCAGCAGGCTCTCGCTCTGCTGGCGCAGCGGCAGAAAAGCGGCGTCGCTCGCAAGCGCTGAGATCCGGTTCAGCAGCAGCTGCGCCTGCCACAGCCCGCTCAGCATGGTGTTGCGCTGCAGGTGGCGCTGATGCCCCCGCTGCAGCAGCAGCGTGATGCTCTGCTCCAGCATCTGGCTGCGCTCACGAATACGGCTGAGCAGGGCGGGCTGCTGCCTGGCCACGGGGGCCGCCGCCAGCTGCGTCAGCGCCTGCTGCAGCGCCTGCTGCGTCTGCTGCAGGCGGGCCGACTCACTCTGATACTCCAGCGCACCCACCACCTGCGACAGGCGTACCGCCGCCGTCGCCACGTTGGCCGTATCACGCGCCAGCGCCAGGCTGCCATTCATATCGGCCAGCGTCTGCGCCTGCGCCTGTTCCTGAATCGTGCCGGCGTGGCGGAATCCGGTAATCGCCACCAGGCTGACCGCCAGCGTCACGCCGACCACCAGCAGATTAAACAGCAGCAGGCGTCCACGGGCACCGGCATACCACGGCAGAGTCTGACTCATGCGCCACCCCTCGCAATGCGGAACGTCAGCCGAGTATAAAAGTGGCGCGCAGAGGCAATATGACAAATATGAACGGGCGCTGACATTTTCCATTTATGTTGCGCGGCGACACTGCTCAGCACTATCCGGCAGCAGGAGCGCGGCAATGACAGCACCGATACTGGAGATGCGCGGTATTACCCGGCGCTTCGGCAGCTTTTACGCCCTGAAGGGCGTGGATCTCACTATCTGGCCGGGCGAAGTACACGCGCTGATGGGCGAAAACGGGGCCGGTAAGAGCACCCTGATGAAAATCCTGGCCGGTGCCTACAGCGCCAGCAGCGGGGAGATCCTGATTGAGGGCAAGCCGTACGCCATCCGCGGCCCTAAAGAGGCGCTGGCGGCGGGCATTACGCTGATCTATCAGGAGATCAATCTGGCACCCAACCTCACGGTGGCAGAGAACATTTTTCTCGGCAGTGAGATTGCGCGCGGCGGGCTGGTGAAACGCCGGCAGATGGCGGAAGAGGCGCAGCAGGTGATTGCGCGGCTTGGCGCGCGCTTCAGCGCCACCGATCTGGTCGGCCGTCTGAGCATCGCCGAACAGCAGCAGGTGGAGATCGCCCGCGCGCTGCACCGCAACAGCCGCATTCTGGTGATGGATGAACCTACCGCCGCGCTCTCCAGCCGGGAAACAGAGCAGCTGTTTGCGCTGATCAAGCGGCTGCGCAGCGAAGGCATGGCGATTATCTACATCAGTCACCGCATGGCTGAAGTGTATGAGCTGTCAGATCGCGTCAGCGTGCTGCGCGACGGTGAGTATGTCGGCAGCCTGACGCGTGAGCAGCTCAACGCCAGCGAACTGGTGCGCATGATGGTCGGGCGTCCGCTCAGCGATCTGTTTAACAAAGCGCGCGACATTCCGTTTGGTGCTATCCGCCTGGCGGTCAATCACCTGACTGACCGCAACAAGGTCCACCCCAGCAGCCTGGCGGTACGCGCGGGCGAAATTGTCGGCCTCGCCGGCCTGGTGGGCGCCGGACGCAGCGAGCTGGCGCAGCTGATATTTGGCGTGCAGCAGCCCGCCGGCGGCGAAATCTGGATTGACGGAGAAAAAGTGCACATCCGCTCCCCGCGCGAGGCGATCGCGCGCGGCATCGGCTTTCTCACTGAAAACCGCAAAGAGCAGGGGCTGTTTCTGGAACTGGCCGCCCGGGAAAACATTGTGATGGCGACGCTGGAGCGCGACGCCAGCTACGGCCTGCTGAACCGGCGTAAGGGGCAGAAGATCGCCACTGACGCTATCGCCTCGCTCAATATTCGCGTGCCGCATGCGCAGGTTCGCGCGGGCGGGCTATCGGGCGGCAACCAGCAGAAGCTGCTGATCTCCCGCTGGGTATCTATTGCGCCGCGCATTCTGATTCTGGACGAACCGACGCGCGGTGTGGACGTCGGTGCGAAGAGTGAAATTTACCGCATGATGAATCAGCTGGCGCAGCAGGGCGTGGCGATTCTGATGATCTCCAGCGAACTGCCGGAGGTGGTGGGCATGAGCGATCGCGTCTACGTCATGCGTGAAGGCACCATTGCCGGCGAGCTGAGCGGTGACGCCATCAGCCAGGAAAATATCATGACACTGGCCACCGGCGCTCAGCCGGTTACAGCCTGAGGAGAAAGGAATGACCAGCGAAACCGCACGCGTAACCAGCCCGACGCTGAAACGGGCGTTAATGAGCGATCTGCTGCAGACGATCGGGATCCTGCCGATTCTGATCCTGATTGTGGCGGTGTTTGGCTTTATCGCACCTAACTTCTTCACCGAGGCGAACCTGCTGAACATTACCCGGCAGGCCTCTATCAATATCGTGCTGGCGGCGGGGATGACGTTTGTCATTCTGACCGGCGGTATCGATCTGTCTGTGGGCTCCATGCTCGGCACCACGGCAGTGGTCGCGATGGTGGTGTCGCTCGATCCCGCCTTTGCCGGCCTGACGATCCCTGCTGCACTGGGTGCCGGGCTGATCATGGGACTGTTCAACGGCATCCTGGTCGCCTGGGCCGGGCTGCCGCCGTTTATCGTCACGCTTGGCACCTATACCGCCCTGCGCGGGGCCGCCTATCTGCTGGCTGACGGCACAACGGTCATTAACTCCAGCATCAATTTTGAGTGGATAGGCAACGGCTATCTCGGGCCGGTGCCGTGGCTGATCATCATCGCCTTTGCGGTTATCGCGCTCTGCTGGTTCATTCTGCGCCGTACCACTTTAGGCATCCATATCTATGCGGTGGGCGGCAATATGCAGGCGGCCCGTCTGACCGGGATCAAAGTCGGCGCGGTGCTGATTTTTGTCTACGCGATGAGCGGCCTGCTCTCCGGGCTGGGAGGGCTGATGAGCGCCTCACGACTCTACAGCGCCAACGGCAACCTTGGCGTGGGCTATGAGCTGGATGCGATTGCTGCGGTGATCCTCGGCGGCACCAGCTTTGTCGGCGGTATCGGCACCATCACCGGCACGCTGATTGGCGCACTGATTATCGCCACGCTCAACAACGGCATGACGCTGATGGGCGTCTCCTACTTCTGGCAGCTGGTGATCAAAGGCGGCGTGATCATCGTCGCCGTGTTAATCGATAAATACCGTACCCGTCATCACGTCAGCTGAAGGCCGGCAGAACATTTCCAGGTGGCGATCCCGCGGACCGCTGACAATAAAAAAAGCAGGAGAACATCAACTATGCGTTTTAATCCAATTGTAACCGGACTGCTGGCCGCCACGCTGCTGAGCGCGCCGCTGGTACAGGCAAAAGAGCTGAAATCGATAGGGGTGACCGTAGGCGATCTGGCCAACCCGTTCTTTGTGCAGATCACCAAAGGTGCCGAGCTGAAAGCCCGCGAGCTGGCAGGTGACAAGGTCAACGTGACGCTGGTCTCCAGCGGCTACGATCTCGGTCAGCAGGTGGGACAGATCGATAACTTTATCGCCGCCAAAGTCGATATGATCATTCTCAACGCCGCCGACTCCAAAGGCATTGCGCCAGCGGTGAAGCGGGCGCGCGACGCCGGCATCGTCGTGGTGGCGGTGGACGTGGCCGCAGATGGCGCTAACGCCACCATTACCTCGGATAACACCCAGGCAGGCGCGATGGCGTGTAAATATATCTCTGACCGGCTGAAGGCGAAGGGCAACGTGGTGATCATCAACGGACCGCCGGTTTCGGCGGTGCAGAACCGTGTCGAAGGCTGCATGAGCGAGCTGAAGACGCACCCCGATATTAAGCTGCTCTCTTACAACCAGAACGCTAAAGGCAGCCGCGAAGGCGGGCTGGAGGTAATGACCGGTCTGCTCTCCGCTAATCCGAAAATCGACGCCGTGTTTGCTATCAACGATCCGACCGCAATCGGCGCTGACCTGGCGGCCAAACAGGCGCAGCGCAGCGAATTCTTTATTGTAGGGGTCGATGGTTCACCGGACGGGGAAGAGGCGCTGAAGCGTAAAGGCTCGCTGTTTGTGGCGACCCCGGCGCAGGACCCGCAGGTGATGGCGGAGAAAGCGGTGGAAATTGGTTACAACATACTGCAAGGCAAGTCTGCTCCCGACAAACCGGTGCTGATTCCGGTGACGATGATCGATCGCGACAACGTGAGCAGTTACAAAGGCTGGACAGTGAAATAACGCGGCAGATTTTCCGGTCGTCATCCCTTTCCTGCCTGCAGGAGAGGGCTGCGGCGGCAGGTATGTTGCCTGGCCGCCGCAGCCTCCATTACCCCTCACGTGACGGGAGCACTTCATGGCACTGATATCTCTGGCGCAGGGGCTGGCCCATGCGCAGCAGCACGGCTACGCGCTGGGCGCATTTAACGTCCTCGATACCCACTTTCTGCGCGCGCTGTTTCAGGCAGCGGAGCAGCAGCGTTCACCCTTTATCATCAACCTTGCAGAGGTGCACTTTAAGTATGTCAGCCTCGATCACCTGGTCGCGGCGATTCGCTGCGAGGCGGCGCGGCACGCGATTCCGGTGGTGCTCAATCTCGATCATGGTCTGCATTTCGAGGCGGTGGTGCAGGCGGTGCGCCTGGGCTTTACCTCGGTGATGTTTGACGGCTCCGGGCTGAGCTATGACGAGAATGTGCGTCAAACGCAGGAGGTCGTAAAACTCTGTCATGCGGTGGGCGTCTCGGTCGAAGCGGAGCTAGGCGCGGTGGGAGGCGACGAGGGCGGGGCGCTGGCCGGTGAAGCGGACAGCGCAAAATTTACCGATCCGGCGCTGGCGGCTGACTTTGTGCAGAGTACCGGCATCGACTGCCTGGCGGTGGCGATCGGTAACGCACACGGTAAATATAAAGGCGAACCGCGCCTCGATTTTGACCGGCTGGCAGCGATCCGCAGCGCGGCAGATATTCCGCTGGTGCTGCACGGCGGCTCAGGGATTAGCGACGCCGATTTCCGCCGCGCCATTACGCTCGGCATTCATAAAATCAACTTCTACACCGGCATGTCCCAGGCGGCGCTGGACGCAATAGAAACGCAGATGGATCAGCGCGACGCCCGCTATGACAGCTTTGCTGAGCTGCTTATGGCGGTGGAGCGCAATATCAGCCGCGTGGTCGCGCAGCAGATGCAGATTTTCGGCAGCAGCGGACGCGCCTGAGATGACGGCACGCAGCGGCATTCTGGCCGCCGGTACTCTGCTGGTCGATCATGTCCAGCGCATTACGCACTGGCCGGATCAGGGCTGGCTGACCGAAATCGTGGCGCGCGAGCGCTGCAGCGGCGGCGCGGTGCCGAATGTGCTCCTGACGCTGGCGCGCATGCAGTCAGGTTTACCGCTGGCGGCTGCCGGTATCACGGGCGAGGATGCGGACGGTGACTATCTGCTGCAGCGACTGCGCGAGGAGGGGGTGGATTGCCGCGGCGTAACGCGCACCCGCGCGGCGGCCACTGCCATGACGCAGGTAATGACCGCGCCGGATGGTCAGCGCACCTTTTTTCACGCGCGCGGCGCCAGCGCGCTACTTGATGTGGCGCATTTCCGCGACCTCACTACTCCGCACCGCATTTTTCACCTCGGCTATCTGCTGCTGCTCGACCAGCTTGACCGGCCCGACGCGCAGTTCGGCACGCGCAGCGCGCGGCTGCTGGCGCAGATGCAGCAGCGCGGCTATCTGACCTCGCTCGATCTGGTCTCGCGCGCCGGCGATCACCGCAGCCTGGTGCTGCCGGCGCTGCGCTGGCTCGACTATTTAATCATTAATGAGCTGGAGGCGGCGGCGCTGACCGGTATCCCGCTGCGGCACGGCGCCGGGCTGGCATCGCCGGAGACGTTTGCTGCCGCGGGCGCGTGGCTGCTGCAGCAGGGGGTGCGTCAGCGCGTGGTGATCCACGCGCCGGAAGGGGCGTGGGGGACAGAAAGGGGCGGAGAGGCGTGCTGGCAGCCGGCGTGGCGGCTGAATGCCAGCGACATTGTCGGCAGCGTGGGAGCGGGTGACGCTTTCTGCGCCGGCGTGCTGTACGCCAGCCACGAGGGCTTTACGCTGTCAGCCACGCTGCAGCTGGCGCACACCTGCGCCTGCTTTAACCTGCGCGCGGCGAACGCGCTGGATGGGATCCGGCCGCTGCCGGAGATGCAGCGCTGGATGGATCAGGCGATCTGCGATACGCGCGCTGCCGGACGCATCACGTCAGCTGAAAATACATAGCCGAGGCCGCGAATGGTGCGGATAAGGTTTGGCTGATGCGGATTAGCTTCGATTTTGCGCCGCAGCCGCATGATCAGCACGTCGATAGTACGGTCAAAGACATCCAGCGTTTCGCTGTGCGTCAGCTCCAGCAGCTGGTCGCGGGTTAACACTTTGCGGGCGTGTGCGACCAGCGCGCGCAGCAGCGTATATTCCCCCTGCGTCAGCGGCACGCTTTCACGCTGCGGATTCAGCAGCTGGCAGCGCACCTCATCCAGCTGCCAGCCGTTGAACTGCCAGCCCGCAGGGATAACAGCGTCTGGTTCATCCTGCCTGCCGCTGCGGCGCAGTGCGGCGCGCGCCCGCGCCACGACCACGCGCGGATTAAAGGGTTTAGCGATATAGTCATCGGCACCCATTTCCAGGCCCACCACCATCTCCGCTTCCGAGCCCATTCCGGTCAGCATGATCACCAGCACATCCGGCCGCTCACGCTGGATCTGCTGCAGAACCAGCAGCCCGTTCGTATCCGGCAGCATCATATCGAGCATCACCAGCGAAATATCCGGATGCTGCGTCAGCAGCGCCTGAACATCGCGCCCGAGGTGGCAGCGATACACGGCGGAAACGTGCTCACTTAAGACATCGTGCAGCAGTTCGCAGATGGCACGATCATCGTCAACGATCAGTATCGCGGGCTTCATGGCGCGGCCTCGTTATCATGCAGAGAGTAAAGGCACTATAACCTGCTGTTTTTAGCTTGCTGAATCGTGCAGCAGAAACGTGAGCGATATCGCCAGGCAGAACGCGAAAGCGTGCGGCACCGCAAAATTATCGCGCTTTATAGGGCAGCAAGGAAAACGATTGCGCAGCAGCGGGGCAATGCACCATAATCGCGCCTCTTTCTGGTTCAGACTTTTCTTAACCGGATGCGCAACGGAAAACGTAAACGATTGCGCGGGAGATGGCACAGCAATTGCTATCAGGACAGGGGAAAGCGGAGGGGGCACCTCACGTCCGGCAGGCTCGCTTTCAGCAACAACGATCAGCTGTTAACCACTTTGGCCAGTGAGAACGCGCAGCCGCTGCGTCTCCGCTCATGAGAGAAAATGATGTTAGAGAAACTGTTTAAGCTTAAAGCGCACAACACCACCGTGCGCACGGAGATCGTGGCGGGGATCACCACTTTCCTCGCCATGGCCTATATCCTGTTTGTTAACCCCTCTATTCTGGGCGCGACCGGCATGGATAAAGGGGCGGTGTTTGTGGCGACCTGCCTGGCGGCGGCGATCGGCTCAATTCTGATGGGACTGATTGCTAACTATCCGATTGCGCTGGCACCCGGCATGGGGCTGAACGCGTTCTTTACCTACACCGTGGTGCTGCATATGGGCTACACCTGGCAGATTGCGCTGGGCGCGGTGTTTCTGTCGGCGGTGATCTTCTTTGCGCTCTCGATTTTTAAAATCCGCGAGTGGATTATTGCCAGCATCCCCCTGCCGCTGCGCGCCGGCATCGCCGCCGGTATCGGCCTGTTCCTGGCGCTGATTGCGCTGGAAGGGGCCGGCATTGTGGTGGATAACCCGGCGACGCTGGTCGGGCTGGGCGATCTGACCAAACCAGGGCCACTGCTGGCGCTGCTCGGCTTTTTTATCATCGTGGTACTGGAAGCGCGCCGCGTGACCGGCGCGGTGCTGATTGGCATACTGGTGGTGACCTTTATCTCTATGGGCATCGGCCTGACGCCGTTTGGCGGCGTCTTCTCCGCGCCGCCTTCAATCGCACCGACCTTTATGCAGCTCGATATTGCCGGCGCCTTTAATGTGGGGCTGGTAAGCGTAATTTTTGCCTTTCTGTTTGTTGATGTGTTTGATAATACCGGCACCCTGCTGGGCGTAACTAAGCGCGCAGGTCTGGCGGATGAGCAGGGCAACGTGCCAAAAATGGGACGTGCACTGATTGCTGACAGCGCGGCTGCGCTGTTTGGCTCACTGCTCGGTACCTCAACCACCACCAGCTATGTGGAATCTGCGGCTGGCGTCAGCGCCGGCGGACGCACCGGCCTGACGGCCATTGTGGTGGCCGCGCTGTTTCTGCTGAGCCTGTTCTTCTCGCCGCTGGCGGGTAGCGTACCGGTCTGGGCCACCGCCCCGGCGCTGCTGTTCGTCGCCGTGCTGATGGCATCGGGGCTGGCGGAAATCGACTGGAAAGATGTGACGACGGCGGCACCGGTAACGGTAACGGCGCTGACCATGCCGCTGACCTACTCAATTGCGAACGGCATCGCCTTCGGTTTCATTACCTGGACCGTTGTTAAGCTGCTGAGCGGCCGCGCCCGTGAAGTGAATAGCGCACTGGTGATCCTCTCGCTGCTGTTTGTCATCAAGCTGGGCTGGCTCAGCGCCTGATGAAAAAAGGGAAGCCCGGACGGGCTTCCCTGCTGATAATGGCTGGCCGGTGCGTTAGCGGAACGGCGGCTCATTAAAGGTGCGCAGCTTGCGGGAGTGCAGCTTATCGCCCTCGGCGCGCAGCAGCTCTACCGCACAGATGCCAATCTGCAGATGCTCAGAGATGGCCCCTTCATAAAAGCGATTCGCCTGACCCGGCAGCTTGATCTCACCGTGCAGCGGTTTATCTGATACGCACAGCAGCGTGCCGTAAGGCACGCGGAAACGGTAGCCCTGCGCCGCGATGGTCGCGCTCTCCATATCCACCGCCACGGCGCGGCTCAAATTAAAACGCAGCGCGGAAGCGGCGTAGCGCAGCTCCCAGTTACGATCGTCCGTGGTCACCACCGTACCGGTACGCAGCCGCTGTTTAACCTCTTCACCCGGCATACCGCTCACTGACTTGGTTGCGTCATAGAGCGCACGCTGCACTTCGGCGATGCTGGGTACCGGAATATCCGGCGGCAGCACGCTGTCGAGCACATGGTCATCACGCAGGTAGGCGTGCGCCAGCACATAGTCGCCGATATTCTGACTTTCGCGCAGGCCGCCGCAGTGGCCAATCATCAGCCAGGCGTGCGGACGCGTTACCGCCAGGTGATCGCAGATCGTTTTAGCATTGGAGGGGCCCACACCAATATTGACCAGCGTAATCCCGCGTCGGTTAGGCGAGGTAAGATGCCAGGCGGGCATCTGGTGCTTTTTCCACGCCAGATCGGACATCATCGCCGCCGGATCGGCCGTTTCCGCCGTGATCACGACATCGCCGGCGCAGGCGAGGCTGTCATACGGCGTGGCGGGATCCTGCACCTGTTCTATCGCCCAGCGCACAAACTCATCGACGTACCGGGTGTAGTTGGTAAACAGCACGAAAGGCTGGAAGTGTTCCACTGCCGTACCGGTGTAGTGGCGCAGACGCGCCAGCGAGAAGTCGGTGCGCAGCGCGTCAAAGTGGGAGAGCGGGAAGCGGGCATCGGCGTTGAACAGGCCATCAGCGGTTTCATCGCCAATCTGCGACAGCTCGGTAGTCGGAAAGTGGCGGGCAATACTGGCGCTCATTGAGCGGTCCAGCGACAGATCCGAGCCGTCAATCACGTAAGGGTAGGGGATCTCCTGCTGCGACGGCCCCACTTCAATCAGCACCTCATACTCTTTCTCAATCATCTGCAGCTGCTCGCTGAGATAGTGGCGCAGCAGCGCAGGACGGGTGATGGTGGTGCTGTAGCGGCCGGTATGGGTAAAGCGGCCCCAGGCGCGGGTGCGGTTCTGCTGCGGACCCTCTCCCTGCCAGGTCAGGCGCAGCTCCGGATAGACAAACAGCCCCTGCTGCCGCTGCTCTGCGTCGGGCAGCGTACCCTGTTCAGTGAAGTCGCGGATAGCGTTGCGCAGCGCCTCAACCGCCGCATCGTAGCAGCGCTCCAGTTCATCCAGTGCCTGATGGGCAGTCAATCCGTTCCGTTGTGTTTGCATAGATTCTCCTTCAGGAAAATGGATCAGGTTGAGCAGAGCATAGCGGATAAAGCGGCTGATATAATTAAGAATCTGTGACGCTCTGTCAGCGGAATGATTGCAGGCAGAAATTAACGCGGCTGCGCAAAGCGGGCAGAAATAAAAAGTTTGTAATAATGATTAAATGGCCGCTGCAAAGACTTTGCATAATCGCCGGGCGCCTATCATCATTACCTCTCCTCTCTTATCCAAAGTGATTTGGTACTCTCTTGCAAAATCCCGGTGTGGCAGTAATGCGGGCGGTGCGTAATACGGCGTGGTATCCGCAGCGCCGGATGTACCGCACGCTGTTGTGGCGTGAGATCGCGCCGCTGGCGATCCCTATCTTTATTGAAAACCTCTGCGTGATGCTGATGGGCGTGCTGAGCACGTTTCTGGTCAGCTGGCTGGGCAAAGAGGCGATGGCGGGTGTCGGGCTGGCAGACAGCTTCAACATGGTGATCATCTCCTTTTTTGCCGCTATCGATCTTGGCACCACGG
Source organism: Pantoea sp. RIT413 (assembly GCF_003057675.2). NCBI lineage: Bacteria > Pseudomonadati > Pseudomonadota > Gammaproteobacteria > Enterobacterales > Erwiniaceae > Pantoea > Pantoea sp. RIT413. The sequence continues at coordinate 28,531 of NZ_QBJB02000018.1, read as the reverse complement.
TGGTGGTGGCGTTTAGCCTGGCGCGCCGTAACGGTAAACGCGCCCGCGCCGCCACCCGGCAGTCGCTGGGGCTGATGACCGTGCTGGCGCTGGTACTGGCGCTGGCGATAGAGTTCTGGGGACACCTGATTATCGACGTTATCGCCGGCAGCGCCGATCCGCAGGTCAAACAGCTGGCGCTGAGCTACCTGCAGACCTCCGCCTGGAGCTACCCGGCGGCGGCGATTGCGCTGATCGGCAGCGGCGCCCTGCGCGGGGCGGGCAACACCAAAATCCCGATGCTGATCAACGGCGGCATGAATATCCTGAACATCATGATCAGTAGCGTGCTGATTTATGGCGCGCTGGGCTGGGAAGGGATGGGCTTCGTCGGGGCGGGCCTCGGGCTGACGATTTCGCGCTATATCGGGGCGCTGGCGGTGCTCTATGCGCTCTGGCGCGGTATCAGCCCGGCGCTGAAGCTTACGCTCAGCAGCTACTTCCGCCGCTGGGATCGCGCCATTCTGATGGAGGTGCTGGGCATCGGGGTGCCGGCGAGTATTGAGTCCGTGCTGTTTAACGGCGGTAAGCTGCTGACGCAGATCTTTGTCGCCGGTATGGGCACCAATGAAATCGCCGGCAACTTTATCGCCTTTTCTATCGCCACGCTGATTAACCTGCCGGGCAACGCGCTGGGTTCGGCCTCTACCATTATTACCGGCAAGCGTCTGGGCCGGAATCAGGTGATGCAGGCGGAGCGGCAGATCAGGCATGTGTTCTGGCTGGCGATGATCGGGCTCTGTACGCTGGCGCTGATCACCGTGCCGCTGGCGGGTACGCTGGCGCGCTTCTATACCCGCGACCCGGAAGTGATTGAAGTCACGAAACATCTGATCTGGCTCAACGCCGCGTTTATGCCGATCTGGACCGCCTCCTGGGTGCTGCCTGCCGGACTGAAAGGCGCCCGCGATGCGCGCTATACCATGTTTGTATCAATGTTCAGCATGTGGGGCGCTCGCGTGGTGGCAGGCTACCTGCTGGGCATCGAACTGGGCATGGGGGTGATCGGCGTGTGGCTTGGCATGTTCCTGGACTGGACGGTGCGCGGTCTCTGCTTCTGGTGGCGGCTCAATAGCGGCAAGTGGCTGCATAACTACCGGCGTATGGTGGCAAAAGCGGCTGGCTCAGCACCATAACTCACGCAAAGGCGTCTGCGGCGGAAAATGGTGGGCACACTGCGCCTGCAGCAGCTCGGCACAGCCCAGCGCATCCGTCAGCGCGTTATGGGCCGGGTAGTGCGGCAGATGATAGCGCGCCCGGCTCTCCGGCAGGCAGAGCGAGGGGCGTGACCTGCCGCGCCAGAGTCTCTTCAGCCGGCTGAGCGGCGCGTGCTGACAGAGCAGCCCCTCCAGCGCCAGCGTGTCGATACAGGGGAAAATAATGCCCTCTCCGATGCGCCGCTGCAGCGCCGCGTTCAGAAAATGCTGCTCAATGCCGCGATGGTGCACCACCATGACGCGACCCGCCATCATCGTCAGCAGCTTCAGCAGCCGCTCGCTCAGGTCGGGCGCCTGCGCGACCGTCGCGTGGGTGATGCCGTGGATCACCACTGATTCATGGCGCAAGTCGGCCCGCGGGTTGAGGATCCAGTGTGCGCTTTCACTCAGCCGGATACGCGTCAGGCTGAAAGGGATAAGGCCGATACTGACAATATCGTCGCGCCGGGTATTCAGCCCGGTGGTTTCAAAATCCATTGCCAGCAGCGGCACCTCGCCGATCGGTGTCGCCGCGTCCGGTACGCCCGCCCGGTAGTAGTGCTGCAGCGCCGGATGGCGTGCCGTCGCGGCCTGCTGCGCCAGCAGCGCGGGCCACGCGGGCGCGACTCCCGCATGCGGCGCGGGCGCGGGGGCGGAACGCAGCAGCTGTTTACTGATGTGCAGCATGTTTACCTCACACTTTCCGGCCTGGCTGATAGCGGTATTTGAGAAATTTTTGTGCGTTGCTCAGGATCTGAAACGCATCTTTAAGATTTTTGCGTTCGAACTCAGAAAGATTAAGCGGTTCAATGCGGTTATCCGGCTCCTGACCGCTCTCCACGTCCTGCGCCTGATGGCGGATACGCACCATCGAGATAAACTCCAGCGCATCGCGCAGATCCTGACCGCGTCCGTGCGGCAGCAGGTCGGTTTGCATAATATCCTGCAGCCGATCAAACGAGTTGCGAGCGGCTGAACCGGCCGCCAGCGCGTGCACGCGGATCAGATCCGCCAGCGGCGCGGTGCCGCGCCGTTTCATATCGATAGACTGCGTATGCTGACCGGAAGGCTCCATGACAAAATTTTTAAAGAACCCCAGCGGCGGTTTGCGCAGCAGCGCGTTGCGCGCCATGCAGGCGAGAAAGCGCGAGTTGTGCCGGACTTTATGCGTAATGCGTTTATTCAGCTGTTCGCCCCACGCCAGCTGGCCCCAGACGGCATCAAGATCGAAGAAGATTGCGCTGTCGAGCAATGTCTGCGGGGAAGGGGTGTCGATCCACTCATCAAAGTATCCTTCCCAGACGGCCAGCGGCTGCCGCCAGCGGCCATTAGTGGCCATGATGTTGCCGCTGCAGTAGTGATAGCCGCACGCCGCCAGGCCGTCACAGACGCGGCGCGCCAGCGCCATAAAATAGGCTTCATGGCGGGATGCATCATACCGGTTGTCGAGGATCAGTGCGTTATCCTGGTCGGTGACCAGCAGCTGCTCCTGGCGCGCCATCGACCCCAGCGTGATAAAGCAGTAGGGCACCGGCGGCGGCCCCAGCTCCGCTTCAGCCAGCGCCAGCAGCCGCTGCGTAAAACTGCGTCCAATCACCGCCATGGCGCGGCCCGTCATCTGCGAATTGGCGTCTTCACGCACGATGCGGTTAAAGCAGGCGCGTACCTCATTTTTCAGCGTGCTCAGCTCACTGATGCTGTTGCAGTGAAAAATGCGGCTGACGAGAAACAGGCTGTTTTGTGACTCATAGCGGATAATATCTGACTGGGAAATCACTCCTACCGGCAGATCCTGCTTCAGCACCGGCAGATGATGTATGTTGTGCTGCATCATGATGAGCATCGCTTCAAACACCAGCTGGTGGTGACTGACGTGGGTCAGCTGCCCGGTCATAATTGTCGCGACTGGCGTATCGAAGCTCAGGCCGCGGGCAATTACCCGGTCGCGCAGATCTTTATCCGTGACGATCCCAGCCAGCGTTTGGGAACGCTCCCCATCCGCCTCCGGGGTCACAATCAGCAGGGATGAGACGCCCTCTTTACTCATTTTCTGTGCGGCTTCACACACCGTGGCGCGGCTGTCGATGGTCACCGGTGGCCGGCTGATTAGCGCCTCGATGCGCGACGTCATCAGGCCGCTCGCCTCTTCGGTACGCGCCACGGTCTGCCGCAGCCGGGTGCGATCTTCCACCTCTACCAGGTCGGCAAACTCTTCATATTTGCTGAACAGCTCATTAAAAATCGGGGCGGGAATCAGATAGGTCAGCGTATCTTCCAGGGCGGTAACCGGAAAGCGCACGCTGTTCTCGCGCAATAAGCCGAACTCACCAAAATAGCCGCCGGCGCTGAGGCGATTATAGAGGTCGCCGTTGCGGCGATAGATCTCCACTGCGCCGCTGCGGATGAGATACCAGGCGTCAACCTGCTGACCAAAGGTGAGGATCGGCGTGCCGGCTTTGTAATAGCTCACTTCAAGGGTGGCTGCGATCCGCGCCAGCGCCGTCAGCGGCAGGGTGTTAAACGGCGGGTAGCGCTGAATAAAATCGATGATTTCCTGATGTCCGGCCTGCATAGCGATCTCCCTTCCTGCACCTGCAGCGGCGGATAGCCTGGCCGGCTATCCGCCTGCGTGCGTGCTATTGATTGCGCACAGCGGGAGCCGGGCGCGTCGGGCGCGGCTCAGAGAGCAATCCCTTTACAACGGCGACCGATGCGACCAGCAGCACCAGTGCAAAAGGCAATCCGGTGGAGACCACCATTGCCTGCAGGGCATCCAGCCCGCCGCCGAGGATCAGTACGATGGCGACCAGCGCTTCAAACACGCACCAGAATACGCGCTGCGCAGTCGGGGATTCAATTTTACCGCCGGAGGCGATGATATCGATCACCAGCGTGCCGGAGTCAGCTGAGGTGACAAAGAACACCACCACCAGAATGATGGCGACCACGCAGGTGATTTTGGCCAGCGGCAGCGTGTCGAGCATGGTAAAGAGCTGCAGCGGCAGAATGGCATCAGCAATACTCTGATATCCCTCAGTAAAATATTGATGGATAGTGGTGCCGCCCAGTACCGTCATCCATAGTACACACGCCAGTGACGGGACCAGCAGCACGGAGATGATAAACTCCCGTACCGTGCGACCACGTGAAATACGCGCGATAAACATGCCGACAAACGGTGACCAGGAGATCCACCACGCCCAGTAGAAGGAGGTCCAGCCGGCGGCAAAATTGCTGTCTGGACGGGAGACCGGATTGGAGAGCGCGGGCAGGAACTCAATATAGGAGACGAGGTTAGAGAAAAAGCCGCTAAACAGCAGCATGGTCGGGCCGACCACGATAATAAACAGCAGCAGCAGACCGGCGAGGATCATGTTCGCTTCTGATAAGCGCCGGACCCCGGCGTCCAGCCCGGCGACCACAGAAAAGGTGGCGATAGCGGTAATCGCGATCACCAGTACAATCTGCGTGGTTTGTCCCAGCGGTACATCAAACAGGAAATTGAGTCCGGACGCCGCCTGCGAGGCACCCAGCCCGAGCGAGGTAGCGAGGCCAAACAGCGTGGCCAGCACGGCAAGGATATCGATCAGATGACCGGGCCAGCCCCATACGGCGTCACCCAGCAGCGGATAAAAGAGTGACCGGATAGTCAGCGGCAGGCCTTTGTTAAAGGTGAAGAGGGCCAGTCCCAGGGCAAGAACCGCATAGATCGCCCACGGATGGAGCGCCCAGTGGAAAATCGTAGCCGCCATGGCCAGCCGCGTAGCCTCTTCTGCTGATCCACTCGCACCGCCCAGCGGCGCCCAGTCGGTACGCACGCCATTTTCAGTGGCCGTGCCGCCTATCGCGCTGGAGAAATGCGACAGCGGCTCAGAGACGCCGTAAAACATCAGGCCGATGCCCATACCGGCGGCAAACAGCATCGAAAACCAGGTGACATAGTTGTAATCGGGTCGGGCGAGGGTGCCGCCGAGACGCACCTTGCCCAGCGGGGAGAAAACCAGACCCAGGCAGATGATCACGAAGACATTACCGGCAGAAAGAAAGAACCAGTCGAGTTTGCTGGTAAGCCAGTTAAGCATACCTTTAAACAGCGGGGCAACGTCACTCTGAAACACCAGCGTTAATATAACGAATACGATTACGGCAATGCCGGATATCGCAAATACCCGGTTGTGAATATCCAGACCAAATGGCCCGACGTTCACGATAATATTATCCTGGCCTACCTGATAGTCAGTATCATAGGGTGATACTTCGCCATCAGGCGTCATCGGATCTCTGGAATCCGCCATAGTGATTTCCTCGCGACTTACGTGTTGTTGTTAAAAACCTGCCGCTGATGTCAGGACAGGTTCTGTTTTATTTAACGCTGAAGGTCGTGATCAATCCCTGATTACCCTGTTTTCCGAAAAAAGATAAAAACGTGCAGCCTGCTGGTGCATGTGCTGCACATTTATATTCAACACTGCACCGGCTAACTAAATACCACCGTGCGCTTGCCGCTTAAAAATACGCGTTTCTCAACGTGATAACGCACCGCGTTAAATAGCGTGACGCGTTCAATATCCTGGCCGCGGCTGATAAGATCGTCGGGATAGAGCGCGTGATCCACGCTCTGAATACCCTGCGTAATAATCGGTCCCTCATCCAGATCATTATTAACGTAGTGCGCCGTGGCACCGACCATTTTGACTCCTTTCTCCCACGCCTGATGATAAGGACGCGCGCCTTTAAATCCCGGCAGCAGAGAGTGATGAATATTAATGGCTTTACCGTCGAGCTTTTCACACATCCGCGGTGAAAGAACTTGCATGTAACGTGCCAGAACCACCAGGTCGATATTATATTGTTCCAGCAGAGCGAGAATCTGCGCTTCCTGTTCTGCGCGATTCGCATTATTTACCGGCAGGTGGTACCAGGGGATGCCGTGCCATTCCGCCAGGGAGCAGAGATCGGGATGGTTGGAAATAATCAGCGGCACATCAATAGATAATTGTCCGGTGCGATGCCGGAATAACAGATCGTTCAGGCAGTGATCAAATTTAGAGACCAGAATAGCCACGCGTTCACGATGCTGCGGCGGGGTAAGCTGCCACTGCATCTCAAACGGAGTGACGCGCGGCGTAAAATTATCGCGAAATATATCGGTACTGAAGTGCGCGGCTGGTGAGAAAGCGACGCGGATAAAAAAGTGGTGGCTGACGCGGTCGTCGAACGAATGGATCTCATTAATATAGTGACCCGATTCCGCCATAAACCGGGTCACGACATCCACCGTGCCTAATTTACTCGGGCAGCTGGCGGTAAAAATCCATGAATCGGGCAGCACGCTCATGGGCGACTCCTGATAATAAGGGAAAGGCGTGCCGGCGGAGAGAGAGCCGGCACGGCCGGATATTACGCGGTGATCTTCAGCCCATATTCGCGGCTGGCATCCCGCAGCCAGAGCCAGATGTACTCTGCAAAGCTGCGGCGGATCACCAGCTCCCAGCTTTCCGGACCGGTGCGGCGGATCAGCGCGCTGCTCTTCGCAAACACCGATCCGGCAACTTTGCCGACCGGAAACTGTGACGGATGCAGGTCAAGCACCGTGCTCTTTTTCAGTACATCGACCGCGTGTTTACCGGAGAGCGCCAGAATGGTCTGTCCGCCGCTGACGTTCACCACCGAAAAGTGACCAGTAATTTCAGCGCGCAGCGCTTTCTCCACCGGGAACAGCTGATCCATCGGCAGTACCACCAGCCACTCATCGGGGCTCAGCCAGCGCACGGAGATATCGCCATCTTCGGCGGAGGTCAGCGGCGCGGTGGGCAGCGGCAGGCCTAATACCGTCAGGCAGCCCTGCATAAAGCTCGCGCTGTTTTGCGAACCGCGCAGCACCAGATGCCCGCGCAGCGCCAGCTCACGCAGTTCAAGGCCCGCCTGCTGCGACTGGCTGGCAGTGACGTTACCGCGATCGGCATGGTGCAGCGGCGATTCAGCGCGTACCTGCGGCGCACTCTGGTTCATTACCGCGACCTGTCTGACGGCCTCTGCGGGTTTGGTTTCAGGTAAGAGGGTTTCAGACATGTTGACGTTCTCCTTTCGGATCGATAAAGACCGGGCTGCAGATTTCCGCTTCCACCACGCGGCCATCTGCCAGCGGATAAAACACGGTTTCGCCCATACGCTGCAGTCCGCCTTTGATAAAGCCCATTGCGATACTGCGGTTCAGATTGGCGCTCCAGTAGCTGGAGCTGACGTGGCCCAGCAGATCCATCGGCACCGGCTGCTGCGGATTGGCTACCGCCTGCGCGCCTTCCGGCAGGACCACCAGCGGATCGCGCGTTTTCAGGCCGACCAGCTGTTTACGCTGCTCGCGCACGCAGTCTGCCCGCGCCATACCGCGCTTGCCGATATAGCTGAACGGCTTTGAATCGGCGACGCACCAGCCCATATTGAGATCGTGCGGCGTCACCGAGCCATCCGTATCCTGACCGGCAATAATAAAACCTTTCTCCGCCCGCAGAATGTGCATGGTCTCCGTGCCGTACGGCGTCAGATCATATTTCGCGCCGTGCTCAAACAGCTTCTCCCAGACCGCAAGGCCGTAGTTTGCCTGCACGTTGATCTCAAACGAGAGCTCACCGGTAAACGAGATGCGGAAGATACGCGCCGGTACGCCAGCGACCGTGCCTTCCTGCCAGTCCATGAACTTAAAGGTCTCTTTATCCAGCGACACATCGCTGCAGAGTTCCGCCAGCAGGTTGCGGCTCTCCGGACCGGAAATGGTCATGGTCGCCCAGTGATCGGTTACGCTGGTGAAGAACACCTCCAGCTCCGGCCACTCGGTCTGGTGGTAGAGTTCCAGCCACTCCATAACGTGCGCCGCGCCGCCGGTGGTGGTGGTCATCAGAAAGTGGTTCTCTGCGAGACAGGAGGTTACGCCGTCATCAAACACCATGCCGCTTTCACCGCACATCAGGCCGTAGCGGCACTTGCCGACGCCGAGTTTAGCCCAGGCGTTGGTATAGACGCGGCTGATGAATTCGCGCGCATCTTTACCCTGAATATCAATTTTACCGAGGGTAGAGGCATCGAGGATGCCGACGCCACAGCGCACCGCGCGGCATTCGCGATCCAGCGACTGCTGCATGGTTTCACCCGGACGCGGGTAGTACCACGGGCGCTTCCACTGGCCGACATCTTCAAATTTCGCCCCCTGCTGCACGTGCCACTTATGCATCGCGGTAAAGCGTTTGGGATCGAACAGCTCGCCGCAGTTACGCCCCGCGATAGCGCCAAAAGCGATCGGGGTATAGTTCGGACGGAACACCGTGGTCCCGGTCTCGGGAATGGTTTTGCCCGTTACTTTGGCGGCAATCGCCATACCGTTGATGTTGCCGAGCTTTCCCTGATCGGTACCAAACCCCATCGCCGTATAGCGCTTGATATGCTCAATCGCCTCAAATCCTTCGCGCGTTGCCAGCGCAATGCCGGCCGCCGTGACATCATTCTGATAGTCGACAAACTGCTTTGGCGCGCGGCTGATCGGTTTGGTGTGCGGAATATGAAACAGCGCGGCGGGCGGATGCTCAATCCACTTTTTCACCTCGGGCAGAGCGACCTCAACCGGCGTCAGGCCGAGTTGCAGTACGGCATCCTGACCCGCTTTGATCCCTTCCTGCAGCACATTGTCGAGCGCGTAGCGGCCGTTGATGCCGCCCGCCGTCAGCTGCTGCTGCGCGGTCGGGCCGGGCAGAAAGCCAATCACTTCATTGTTCCAGACCGGACGGCTGCCGGTATGTCCGGCGAGGTGGATCACCGGGCTCCAGCCACCGGAGCTGGCGACGGTATCGCAGGAGAGGGTAAAGGGTTTGCCGGTGAGGGCGTCGCCTTTTTTATCGATGGCGGCAATGGTGACGCCGCTGACGCGCTTTTTACCCTGCACGTCGATCACCGCGCTGCCGCTGATCACCCGAATGCCGCGGCGGCGCACGGCGGCGGCCAGCTCGCCTTTGGTGGCGGCACGGGTATCCACTACGGCCACCACTTCGCGCCCGGCATCGGCCCAGTCCAGCGCGGTCTGATAGGCGCTGTCGTTCGTGGTCATCAGCACCAGCTGATTGCCGGGCACCACGCCGTAGCGGTTGATATAGACGGAGATGGCGGAGGGGATCATGCAGCCGGGCACATCGTTATGGCTGAAGACCAGCGGGCGCTCCTGCGCGCCGGTGGCAAGCACCACCCAGTGCGCCCGCACGCGGTGCATTCGCTGGCGTACCTGTCCGGCCGCCGCGCGGTCGCCGTGGTAATCGGTGCGGTTCTCATTAATGGTGAGGAAATTATGATCGTGATAGCCGTTCACCGTCGCGCGCATCAGCAGCGTCACTTCCGGCATGGTGGCCAGCTCAGCCACCACCTCAGCCACCCAGTCGGCGGCCGGCTTGCCCTCGATCAATTCGCGGCTGGCGAGCAGGTGTCCGCCCGGTTCGCTTTGCTCATCCGCGAGGATCACGCGTGCGCCGCTGCGGCCGGCGGTCAGCGCCGCCATCAGGCCCGCCGGACCGGCGCCCACGATCATCACATCGCAGTGCTGATTCATGGCATCGTAAATGTCAGGGTCTTTTTCGCGCGGCGCGCGTCCCAGCCCGGCGGCCTTACGGATAAATTTCTCGTAAGTCGGCCACATTGACTGCGGATACATAAAGGTTTTGTAGTAAAAGCCGGGCGGCATCACTTTGCCGCCGAGGTTACCCACCAGCCCCATCAGGTCAGATTCCACATTAGGCCAGCCGTTGGTGGCCGAGCAGACCAGGCCCTCATAGAGCGTCTGCTGCGTGGCGCGCACGTTGGGCACCTGCGTCGCCTCTGAGGCGCCCAGCTGCAGCACCGCATTAGGCTCTTCCGCGCCCGCGGCAACGATGCCGCGCGGGCGGCTGTATTTAAAACTGCGTCCGACAATATCGATACCGTTGGCGAGCAGGGCAGAGGCGACGGTATCGCCTTCGTAGCCCTGATACTGACGGCCGTTCCAGGTAAAGTTCAGCGTGGTGGAACGGTTGATTCTGCCGCCGGACGGCAGGCGATTTTTCTGGCTCATGCTCTGCGCTCCTTACCCTTGCTCGCCGGCTTCAGGCTGTTCATCGAGGGTGTATACCCGTTTGATCTCATACGTCTGTGTGTCACGCGTCAGGTTGAAAAACTTGCGGCAACCGGCGCTGTGCACCCAGAGTTCGTTATGCATGCCGCGCGGGTTTTTACGAAAGTAGAGAAAGGTTCCCCACTCCTCGTCGCTGCAGGCATCCGGACTGGCGGGCCGGGCGATATGCGCCTGACCGCGCGGATGAAACTCTTCTTCTTCGCGATACTCACCGCAGTGAGGACAGTAAATGTGCAGCATGCTAAAAGTCCTTAGTGGGCCACGCCCGCAGCGCCATGTTCGTCAACCAGAGCCCCGGTATAAAAGCGGGAGAGGGCAAAAGGTTCAGCGATTGGATGCGGCGTGCCGTGCGCCAGCTGGTGGGCAAACAGGTTGCCGGAGCCGGGGGTGCCTTTGAAGCCGCCGGTGCCCCAGCCGCAGTTGAAAAACAGATTGCGTACCGGGGTCGCTGAAAGAATGGGGCTGGCGTCAGGACAGGTATCGACAATGCCGCCCCACTGACGGTTCATGCGTACGCGGCTGGTGCAGGGGAAAAGCTCAACAATCGCCTGGATCGTGTGCTCAATCACGCTGTAGGAGCCGCGCTGACCATAACCGACCCAGCCATCGATGCCGGCGCCAATCACCAGATCGCCTTTATCAGACTGGCTCATGTAGCCGTGTACGTGGTTGGACATCACAACCGTATCGAGAAAGGGTTTAATCGGCTCGGAGACCAGCGCCTGCAGCGGATGCGACTCCACCGGCAGTTCAAAGCCCGCCATTTTCGCCATCACGCCGGAGTTGCCGGCGGTGACGCAGCCCACGCGATCGGCTTTGATCACGCCGTGGTTGCGGGTTTTTACGCCAGTGATCTTGCCGTCGCTGATCTCCATATCGATCACTTCACAGTTCTGGATCAGATCCACGCCCAGGCTGTCGGCGGCGCGGGCATAGCCCCAGGCCACCGCATCGTGGCGGGCGTTGCCGCCGCGGCGCTGCACCGAGGCGCCCAGCACCGGATAGCGCGCATCTTTACTGCAGTCGAGCGCCGGGATCTCGCGCTGCAGCTGGTCGCCATAGACCATTTCGTTATCGACGCCCTGTAGGCGGTTGGCGTTCGCCAGCCGCTCATTGGTGCGCAGATCCTGCAGCGTGTGGCAGGTGTGGTAGACGCCGCGCTGCGAGAACATCTGGTTGTAGTTCAGCTCCTGCGACAGGCCTTCCCACAGCTTCATGGAGTGCTCATAGAGCGCGGCGGACTCATCCCACAGGTAGTTGGAGCGGACGATGGTGGTGTTGCGGCAGATATTGCCGCCGCCGAGATGGCCCTTTTCCAGCACCGCCACATTGGTGATGCCGTGCTCCTTCGCCAGATAGTAAGCGGTGGCCAGACCGTGACCGCCGCCGCCGATAATAATCACGTCATAGCGTTTCTGCGGTGTCGGATTGCGCCAGACCTTCTGCCAGTTCTCATGAAAGCTCAGACTGTGTCTGAGCAGGCCAAATCCTGAATAGCGTTGCATGTTTATCTACTCCCGTAACGATACCGCGTGTGCGAATGGACAGAGGGTAAGACGGCGCCCCGCGGCAGGCCGGGGGCGTTCTGGCTTAGCGGTAAACCGGGAAATCTGCACACAGCGACAGCACCTGCTGCTTCACCTGCGCAATTTTCACTTCCAGCTGCTCCTCGTTGTGCATGACGTCGAGGATGTCTGCGATCCAGCCTGCCAGCGTGCGGCAGTTTTCCTCGCTAAAGCCGCGCGTGGTGATCACCGGTGCACCGATGCGCAGGCCGGAGGTCACAAACGGCGACTGCGGATCGCCCGGTACAGCATTTTTATTGACGGTGATATTGGCGCGGCCCAGCGCGGCGTCCGCCGCTTTGCCGGTCAGGCCCTGTTTGATCAGGCTCAGCAGAAACAGGTGGTTATCGGTACCGCCCGAGACCACATCGTACTGACGCGCAATAAAGACCTCCGCCATCGCCTGCGCATTTTTCACTACCTGGCGCTGATAGTTTGCGTAGTCAGGCTGCATCGCCTCTTTAAAGGCTACCGCTTTGGCGGCGATAACATGCATCAGCGGACCGCCCTGGCCGCCGGGGAATACGGCGGCATTCAGTTTCTTCTCCAGCTCCGGATTGGCTTTCGCCAGGATCAGACCGCCGCGCGGACCGCGCAGGGTTTTATGCGTGGTGGTGGTGACCACGTCAGCGAACGGCAGCGGATTAGGATAGATACCGGCGGCGACGAGGCCCGCGACGTGTGCCATATCGACAAACAGCCACGCGCCCGTTTTATCGGCGATAGCGCGAAAGCGCGCCCAGTCAACCACGCGTGAATAGGCGGAGAAGCCAGCCACAATCATTTTTGGCTTATGCTCCAGCGCCAGCGCTTCCACCTGGTCGTAGTCGATCTCGCCCGTTGCTTCGTTCAGGCCATACTGCACGGCGTGATAGATCTTGCCGGAGAAATTGACGTGTGCGCCGTGCGTCAGATGGCCGCCGTGCGCCAGACTCATGCCCAGCACAGTGTCACCCGGCTGGCACAGTGCCATATAAACCGCCGCGTTAGCCTGCGAGCCGGAGTGCGGCTGCACGTTGGCGTAATCGGCGCCGAACAGCGCACAGGCGCGTTCAATCGCCAGTTTCTCCACGATGTCGACATATTCGCAGCCGCCGTAGTAGCGTTTGGCCGGATAGCCCTCCGCATATTTATTGGTCAGTACCGTGCCCTGCGCCTGCATAACGCGCGGGCTGGTGTAGTTCTCTGAAGCGATAAGCTCAATGTGCTCTTCCTGACGCACTGCTTCCTGCTCTATCGCCTGCCACAGTTCACTGTCAAAGCTCTGAATGGTGTCGCTTTTCGCAAACATGCTCTCTCCTTGCCCGGATAATCGCGCGGCGCCTGCTCCGGAACTGAGCCATTCAGGGCAGCGATGAATTGAGTGTGAGTTGATAATACCCAGCGCCACTGCGGCCAGGATGTTTGGTAACGCCGGGGCTATGTCAATTTGCGACATAGGGCGCTACCCGCCACCGTGCGGCAGGGTAAGGCGGCTACGCCGGGCGGAAAATGGCGAGTTCACGGTGAAATGCGTCGTTCTCCGGCATCCATCGATTTTTTACGCCATCGATAATGCGGCAGGTAAACACTACATGGCCGTGAGCCCGGGAGAGCAGAATGAGTATTAGCGTCTTCGATTTATTTAAGGTCGGAATTGGCCCCTCCAGTTCGCACACCGTCGGGCCCATGCGCGCGGCGCAGCGCTTTGTTGAGCAGCTGAGCCAGAGTGCCAGGCGGCAGGCGCTCTGCCGCATTAAAATTGAACTGTTTGGCTCGCTGAGCGCAACCGGACGCGGGCACAGCACGGACAAAGCGGTGCTGCTCGGGCTGATGGGGGCCTCACCGGATACCATCGATCCGCACATCATTGACGCCACGGTACAGGCGATCTGTGAAACCGGTTCAGTGACGCTGCCGTGGGGGGAAAACATTGAATTTGACTGGCATCAGGATCTGCTGTTTGTGGATGACGTGCTCGCTTATCACCCGAACGCCATGCGGCTGAACGCCTATTTCCGCACCGGCGACAGCCTCTCGGTGGTCTATTACTCCATCGGCGGCGGCTTTGTGCTGGATGAAGAGGAGGCCACGGCCACTGCACATCTGGTGCCGCAGTGCACGCTGCCCTATGACTTTAACAGCGGAGCGGAGCTGCTGGCCCACTGCCGCGAAAAGGGGCTGCGTATCAGCGCGCTGATGCTGGAAAATGAAAAGGTATGGCGTGACGAAGCGGCGATCCGCAGCGGGCTGGCGCAGATCTGGCAGGTGATGCAGCAGTGTATCGCTAACGGGCTGGCCCAGGAGGGTATCCTGCCGGGCGGCCTGCAGGTGCGCCGCCGTGCGCCAGCGCTCTATCAGTCTCTGCGCCGCGCCTCAGCGGAGAATGTCATCAGCTCGACGCTCTCCGCTATGGACTGGATCAATCTCTATGCGCTGGCGGTCAATGAAGAGAATGCCGCGGGCGGGCGGATGGTGACGGCACCGACCAACGGCGCCGCCGGAATTGTCCCGGCCGTGCTGATGTACTACATGCAGTTTGAACCCCGCGCGCGCGAAGAGGATGTGGTGGACTTTCTGCTGGCGGCGGCCGCGGTCGGGGCGCTGTGCAAAAAGAATGCGTCTATATCCGGCGCTGAGGTGGGCTGTCAGGGCGAGGTCGGCTCCGCCTGTGCCATGGCGGCGGCTGGCCTCACGGACGTGCTGGGCGGCACGCCGGAACAGGTTGAGAACGCGGCGGAAATTGCGCTGGAACACAATCTTGGCCTGACCTGCGATCCGGTGGGCGGGCTGGTGCAGGTGCCCTGTATTGAACGCAACGCGATTGCGGCAATGAAAGCGATTAATGCCGCGCAGATGGCGCTGCGCGGCGATGGTCAGCACTTTATTTCGCTGGATAAAGTGATCCGTACCATGCGCGATACCGGCCGCGATATGCAGGATAAATATAAAGAGACGTCGAAAGGGGGTCTGGCAGTCAACGCGATTGAATGTTAATTCTGTGTAACTAATTGGTTACGACAGCTTATGCGGATCGCCATACGGACAGGCAGTGGACAGTGATGTAAAAGAGTGCAAAATGCGCTGACTTAACCAAAACGGGTCAGCGTCTGCACTGTTTTGAGGCTAAAGCGAGCAGTTCGTGCAGCAATGATCAAATCTGTGAAGCTGAACAAACATTTGTTTCGCTTATGTTAACTGTGTGTCATTTTCCGCAGGGCCATCCTGGTGACGAATGGCATGTCTGTTGCTTACTCTATAGGTGATGGAAAGCGATTGGGGGAGATGCCCCCGGGTAATGTTTCTGTTTAGCCTAATAGAGGTCAGCGCACATGTTCGACACAGACGCAATTTTGAAAAGTCCCTCTACTGATATTAAAAAGCGCAGCGTAGGCTTTTTACTGGTCAATAATTTCACCATGATGGCTCTGGCAACCGCAGTTGAACCTTTACGCATGGCGAACCAGCTAAGCGGCAAGGAACTGTATAGCTGGTGTACCGTCAGTGAAGAGGGTGCGCCCGTTGTGGCAAGTGATGGTATTTCAATTACGCCCGATCATTCGATGGCTAACGTGGCAGCACTGGATGTGCTGATCGTGGTCGGGGGTGTCAACATTACCCGCAGTTATACCAGCCGTCAGGTGAGCTGGCTGCAGAGCATGGCGCGCCGCAAAATCCTGATTGGCGGCATCTGTACCGGACCCTATCTGCTGGCGGAAGCCGGGCTGCTGGATGGGTATCACTGCAGCGCGCACTGGGAGTGCATTGCGTCCATGCAGGAGGCGTACCCCAAAGTCATCTGTACCAACCAGCTGTTTGTGATTGAGCACGATCGCATGACCAGCAGCGGCGGCACCGTGCCGATGGATATGATGCTGACCATGATCCAGCGCCACTTTGGCCACCAGCTCACCGCCGGCATTTCAGAGATGTTTATCTGCGACCGCGTACGCAATGAATCAGACTATCAGCGTATCCCGCTGCGTCACGTGCTCGGCACGGCGCAGCCAAGCCTGGTGGAGGCAGTATCGCTGATGGAGGCCAACATTGAGGAGGCGATCGATCTGGATGAGCTGGCAGGTTACGTCGGCCTGTCGCGCCGTCAGCTGGAGCGGCTGTTTCAGAAATACCTGCGCTGCTCGCCCTCACGTTACTATCTGAAGCTGCGGCTGTTCCGCGCCCGCCAGCTGCTGAAGCAGACCTCCATGTCGATTATTGAAATCGCCCTGGCGTGCGGCTTTGTCTCTACGCCGCACTTCAGCAAATGCTATCGCGAACATCTTGGCGTGCCGCCGCGCGAAGAGCGGCGGGGCGTACACAGTCAGGGAGGCGGCAAGACGCTGACGCAGTTCTTTATGGCGGAAATGCCCGGCCTGACAAACTGGCAGCAGGAGAGCACGGTATCCGCCTCTCTGCGCATCCTGAATGAGGCGCGCTTTGAGCCAACTTTTGGCTCAGTGGCACTGTCAACGGATCTCTGACGCCACCCGCCACCTGTGATGCGTGCCGGCTGAAAACGCTGCCTTCAGGGCAGCTTTTTTATGTCCGCTCATCGGTTTAAACCATCCGTTCACTTTCCGGGGCTGCGCCAGCTGTCAGGCAAGTGACGTTTTCAGAACAATTCATCCGCAGCGTAAACCCTATTCTGTTTTCATTCGGCCGCACCCGGTTATGAATCAAACCAGAGAGGAAGATATGAACGCTACTGAATTGCACGATTCTGCGATTGTCATCGATGGGCTGGTAATTGCGAAATGGGACAGAGAGCTGTTTGAGGATATGCGCCGCGGCGGGCTGACGGCTGCCAACTGCACGGTCTCCGTCTGGGAAGGGTTTCAGGGCACGGTTAATAATATCGTGGAAATGAATAACCTGATTGCGCAGAACGCCGATCTGGTCACCAAAGTAACCAACACCCGCGATATCCGGCGCGCCAAAGATGAAGGCAAAACCGGCATCCTGATGGGCTTCCAGAACGCGCACGCGTTTGAAGATCAGCTGGGCTACATTCAGGTGTTCAAAGAGCTGGGCGTGGGCGTGGTGCAGATGGCCTATAACACGCAGAATCTGGTCGGCACCGGCTGCTATGAGCGTGATGGCGGCCTCTCCGGTTATGGTCATGAAGTCGTGGCGGAGATGAACCGCGTCGGCATGCTGTGCGACCTTTCGCACGTGGGCGCGCAGACCTCAAAAGAGGTGATCCTCGCGTCGAAAAAACCGGTCTGTTACTCCCACTGCCTTCCCTCTGGCCTGAAAGATCACCCGCGTAATAAATCTGATGAAGAGCTGAAATTTATTGCGGACCACGGCGGATTTGTGGGCGTCACCATGTTTACCCCGTTCCTGAAAAATGGCATTCACTCCACGATTGAAGATTACGTGGAAGCGATCGACTACATCTTCAACCTGGTGGGTGAAGATCAGATCGGCATCGGCACCGACTTCACGCAGGGCCACGGTCAGGCATTTTTCGAGTGGCTGACGCACGACAAGGGCTACGCCCGCCAGCTCACCGACTTCGGCAAAATCATCAACCCGGAAGGCATTCGCACGCTGGGTGAATTCCCGAACTTAACGGCTGCACTGCTGCGCCACGGCTTTACCGAGAAGCAGGTGCGCAAATTTATGGGCGAGAACTGGCTCAACCTGCTGGCAAATGTCTGGCACGAGTGATCGTCTGGCCTGTTCACACCACTAAGCGAGGTAAACCATGGCACATGCGCCTGAAATGCCCATCAGCGTCGATGATGAAACCGGCGTCTGGACCACCGATGCGTTACCGATGTTGTACGTACCCCGGCACTTCTTCGTGAACAACCATATGGGCATTGAAGAGGAGATTGGCGCTGAACGCTACGCCGCCATTCTCTACAAAGCGGGCTATAAATCAGCCTGGCACTGGTGCGAAAAAGAGGCTGCGCTGCACGGCCTCTCCGGTGACGCCGTATTTGAGCACTACATGAAGCGTCTTTCTCAGCGCGGCTGGGGCTTCTTTTCCACCGAAGCGCTCGATCTGAAACAGGGCACGGCGCGGGTCCGGCTCGATCACTCTGCGTTCGTCTATCAGTACGGCAAGGTCAACCGCAAGGTGGACTACATGTTTACCGGCTGGTTTGCCGGCGCGATGGATCAGATTGCGCAGAGCCTCGGCTACAGCGTGAAAACCCGGGCGGTGCAGACGCAGAGCGCGGCCGAAGAGGGATGTGATTACGGCATTTTTACCGTTTCGCCAGTATAAAACCGGGTACGCAGCGCCGGCTGCGTACCCCGCACAACAACTGAACCGCAGGCTGGCGGGCCGGATATCAGAACGGAATTAAGGTGAAGCTATGTCACAGTTTGATCTGCTGTTTGAGCCATTGAAGATAAATAAACTGACTATCCGCAACCGTATTGTCAGCACCGCCCACGCCGAGGTGTATGCCACTGACGGCGGGATGACCAGCGATCGCTATGTGCGCTATTACGAAGAGAAAGCCAAAGGCGGCTGCGGGCTCTGTATCTGCGGCGGCTCAAGCGTGGTATCGATCGACAGTCCCCAGAGCTGGTGGAGTTCGGTTAACCTGAGTACCGACCGGATTATTCCCCACTTTCAGAATCTCGCCGATGCCGTGCACCAGCACGGCGGCAAAATCATGATCCAGATCTCCCACATGGGGCGACGCTCGCGCTGGGATGGAGAGAACTGGCCCAACCTGATGTCACCCTCCGGCATCCGTGAGCCGGTGCACCGCGCCACCTGCAAAACCATTGAGGAAGAGGAGATCTGGCGCGTTATCGGCGACTTCGCCAAAGCGGCGCAGCGCGCCAAAGCGGGTGGCCTCGACGGCGTGGAGCTCTCCGCCGTGCATCAGCATATGATCGATCAGTTCTGGTCACCGCGCGTCAATAAGCGCACCGATGCGTGGGGCGGCAGTTTTGAAAAGCGGATGCGCTTTGGCATTGAGGTGCTGAAAGCGGTGCGTGACGCGGTCGGCCCCGATTTTGTCGTCGGCATGCGCATCACCGGTGATGAGTTCCATCCCGACGGGCTCAGCCATGAAGATATGCGGCAGATCGCCGCCTACTACGATAAAACCGGCATGGTCGATTATTTTGGCGTGGTCGGCTCCGGCTGCGACACCCATAACACGCTGGCGAACGTTATTCCGAATATGAGCTATCCGCCTGAGCCGTTTCTGCATCTGGCGGCGGGTATCAAAGAGGTGGTCACGGTGCCGGTGATCCACGCGCAGAATATTAAAGATCCCAACCAGGCGCAGCGTATCCTCGAAGCGGGCTACGTCGATTTTGTCGGGATGACGCGCGCGCATATCGCCGATCCGCACCTGATCGCCAAGATCAAAATGAATCAGGTCGATCAGATCCGCCAGTGCGTCGGCGCCAACTACTGCATAGACCGGCAATATATGGGGCTGGATGTGCTGTGCATTCAGAACGCGGCCACCTCGCGCGAATATATGGGCCTGCCGCATATCATCACCAAAACCGAAGGGCCGGTGCGCAATGTCGTGGTGATTGGCGGCGGACCGGGCGGGCTGGAGGCAGCGCGCGTGGCGGCAGAGCGCGGGCATAAGGTCACGCTGCTTGAGCGCGCCAGCGAGCTGGGCGGGCAGGTTACGATTGCGGCAAAAGCGCCGCAGCGCGATCAGATGGCCGGTATCACGCGCTGGCTGGCGATGGAGATTGAGCGCCTCGGCGTGAAGGTGCTGACTAATACCACGGCGGATATGGCGATGATCCGCGATCTCACCCCCGACGTCTGCATCCTGGCTACCGGCGGAGAGCCCTTCCTGGAGCAGAACCCGGAGTGGGGGGCGGCGGAAGGGCTGGTGGTCTCCAGCTGGGACGTGCTGAACGGCGTGGTGGAGCCCGGCAAAAACGTGCTGGTGTATGACTCTATCTGTGAATTTTCCGGGATGTCCGTCTCCGATTTCCTCGCCGCGCGCGGTGCGCTGGTGGAGCTGGTAACCGGCGATATCAAACCCGGCGTGGGCATTGGCGGCACCACCTTCCCGACCTACTATCGCAGTCTGTATGAAAAAGCGGTGGTGATGACCTCCGATCTGGCGCTGGAGAAGGTCTATCGCGAAGGCGAGAAGCTGGTGGCGGTGCTGGAAAATGAATACACCGGGCAGAAAGAGGAGCGGGTGGTGGATCAGATTGTGGTGGAAAACGGCACCCGTCCTAATGAGGAGCTCTACTACGCGCTGAAAGCGGAATCGCGCAACAAGGGGCAGATTGACGTGGAAGCGCTGTTTGATATCCGGCCACAGCCGGTGCTGGCGCAGGCGGGCAGCGGCATGATCCTGTGGCGGCTCGGCGACTGCGTCTCGCAGCGTAACGTTCACGCCGCGATCTACGACGCGCTGCGCCTCTGCAAGGACCTGTAGCTTCGCCGTCGCTGACGTAAAGCGTGCGGTATCCGGAAGCGGTACCGCACGCCGCATCTAACAGAAATTGTCTGGAAAGGGCACATCATGGTACTTGATCGGATACTCCCCTGGTTACTTCTTGGCGCGGTGATTCTGGCCATCGTGGGTATGGTCAGGCGCGTCCTGCTCTGGCGGCGCGGACAACCGGAACAGGTTGCGCTGCTGAGCGGCCTGATGGCGATGCCCCGCCGCTATCTGGTTGACCTGCATCACGTGGTGGCGCGTGATAAATATATGTCGCGCAGCCATGTGGCCACCGCCGGCGGCTTTGTGCTGTCGATGCTGCTGATCCTCGTGGTCCATCTGGCGGGCGTCAGCGGCACGCTGGTGGATGGCGTGCTGGCGGGCGCGCTGCTGGTGATGTTCAGCGGCGCGCTGTTTATCTGGTATCGCCGTCGCAATCCGCCAGCCCGTCTTTCACGCGGGCCGTGGATGCGGCTGCCAAAGAGCCTGCTGGTCTTTGCGGCGACGTTCTTTATCACCACGCTGCCGGTCTCCGAGCTGTTTGGTGAAGCGGGGCGCTGGGTGATGGCGGCACTGCTGCTGGCAGGCATCTGCTGGGGTCTGGGCGAGATGGTATTTGGCATGGCGTGGGGCGGGCCGATGAAACATGCGTTCGCCGGTGCGCTGCATCTTGCCTTTCATCGTCGTCCTGCCCGCTTTGGCGGCGGCCGATCCGTGGGCCTGAAGCCGGTGGATCTGGCTGCCCCAACGCTCGGCGTTGAAAAACCGGCCGATTTCAAATGGAACCAGCTGCTGGGCTTTGACGCCTGCGTGCAGTGCGGCAAGTGTGAAGCGATGTGCCCGGCGTTTGCGGCGGGTCAGCCGCTCAATCCCAAAAAGCTGATTCAGGATATGGTCATCGGGATGGCGGGCGGCAGCGACGCGCGCTTTGCCGGCAGCCCCTATCCGGGCGTGCCGGTGGGCGAAGCGTGCGGCGCGCCGCATCAGCCGATTGTCGGAGGGCTGATCAAAGAAGAGACGCTCTGGTCCTGTACCACCTGCCGCGCCTGCGTGGAGGAGTGTCCGATGATGATTGAGCATGTCGACGCAATTGTGGACATGCGCCGCTTTATGACGCTGGAGAAGGGGCAGACGCCCGGCAAAGGCGCGGAGGTGCTGGATAACCTCAGCCAGACGGATAATCCTGGCGGCTTTAATCCGCGCAGCCGCACGCACTGGTCAGCCGATCAGAACCTGCCGCTGATGCGGGATGTCGGGCAGGCCGACGTGCTGTTCTGGGTCTCCGACGGAGCGTTTGATATGCGCAGCCAGCGTATTCTGCGCGCGTTTGTCAAAGTGCTCAGGGCCGCCGGCGTGAATTTTGCGGTGCTGGGCGATGAGGAGCTCGATAGCGGAGACGTGGCACGACGCCTGGGCGATGACGCCACGTTTCAGCGGCTGGCGCGCAGCAATATCGCCACGCTGCAAAAATATCGCTTCAACCGCATCGTGACCACCGATCCGCACGCCTTTCACTGCCTGAAAAATGAGTATCCCGATTTCTACCCGGCAGACACGCAGCCTGACTATGAGGTGCTGCATCACACCACCTTCATTAATGAGCTGGTTAAGGCGCAGCTGCTGGATCTGAAAGATTACAAAGGCGGCAGCGTGACCTGGCACGATCCCTGCTACCTTGGCCGCTACAACGGTGAATATGCATCACCGCGTGAACTGCTGGCGGAGCTGGGGATCAAACTCAGCGAAATGGACCGCTCCGGTTTCCGCTCACGCTGCTGCGGCGGCGGCGGCGGCGCGCCGATTACGGATATTCCGGGGGAGCGGCGCATCGCTGACATGCGGATGGAGGATGCAAAACAGACCGGCGCAGAGCTGATTGCCGTTGGCTGCCAGCAGTGTACCGCGATGCTGGAAGGTGTCGTCGGGCCGCGTCCGGAGGTCAAAGATATCGCTGAACTGGTGGCGGAAGCCCTCAGCGAACCGAAAAAACCGCTGCCGGCGAAGCTGCGCGAGCGCCAAATTGCTGTGGAGGTGATCTGATGGAAACCCCTGTACGCCGCGATCCGCGTCTTGAGTGGATTGCCCGCAACCGGCTGCATCCGCAGCATGCAGAGCTGATGCAGCCGGTGCAGGAGAGCCGCGGCCCGTCCGGGCTGCTGCGTAAAAATCCGCACGCCGTCGGCTTTACCGGACCCAACGGACTGAAGCGCATCGATCGCGAGAACGTTAACGCGTTTTCCCAGCTCTCCGGCCGGCGCAGCGCCGGCACGCCGCACGTCGCTGAGCTGCCGCTGCACCGCGTGGCGCAGCCGGATTACTGCGTGGCGGCGGTGCTGGATATGACCGGCGGCCGCCTGACCAGCCACGATCGCGACGTGCTGGGGCAGGCGCACCAGCTGGTGCGTGATGCTGGCGGTGCAGGCGTGGTCGTGGCCGTGGTATTTGGTGAGCATCGTGAAGAGAGCTTTGCCACCGCGGGCGCTGACCGGCTGCTCCACTTCAGCGGCGAACGCTATGAGGGTTACAGCCCGGAGCAGCGCATCCATGCGCTGATGGCGGCAGAAAACGAACTGGCACCGCGCTTCTGGCTGTTTCCGGACAGTGTTGCCGGAGGCTTTGAGCTGGGCTGTCGCTTTGCCGCACGCTGCGGGGAGCGACCCGCCACGCAGGTGTGGCGCATAGAGGGCGACAGCTGTATCAGCCGGGCGGCGGGCGGCAGCGCCGATATTACGCGTCCGGTTGCGCGCGTCATGCTGCTGACCGCAGAGTGCGCCGATCCGGTGGATGAGACCCGCCATGAAGCGCTGCCGGTGAGCGTCGGGCTGCGAAGCATTGGCGCTGCGCGCATTACCGACTGCGGACTGATGCCGGTCGATCCGGCAGCGGTGCCGCTGGGCGAGGCGGAGTTTATTTTGTCTGCCGGTAACGGCGTCAGCGACTGGGCGCAGTTTCACGCTACCGCAGAGAGTCTGGGAGCGACCGAAGGCGCCAGCCGCGTGGCCGTGGATAATGGCCATATGCCGCGTTTCCGGCAGGTGGGTGCTACCGGCACCTGGGTGACGGCGCGGGTCTATCTGGCGGTGGGCATCTCCGGCGCGGTGCAGCATCTGCAGGGGATTGCGCAGTGCGACCGGGTGATCGCCATTAATACCGATCCCGGCTGCGATATGGTCAGCCGCGCGTCGCTGAGCGTGATTGGCGACAGCGATGCGATCCTGGCTGAACTGGCGCGTCTGGCGCGCGCCTGGCGTAATAAGGAGCTTAACCATGCAGCATAAAGCACACCACAGCGGCTGCCGCATTACGGCGCTGATATCCGTCGGACTCCATCCCGAGTCGGGCAGGGCACGCCGCGCCGGGCAGGATGCGCGTGCGGTAGAGATGGGGCTGGCGCTGGCTTCCGGCGATCTGGAGCTTCTTCACGCCGGCGATCCGCACAACGCGGCGCTGCGCAGCTATGCGGGCATGGGCGTTGAGACGCTGCGCGTGCTGCCGATGACGGAGCAGGGCGATGCGGTGGCGGTGCTGAGTCACTATCTTAAGCAGGATCACCCGGATGTGATCCTCACCGGCGGCCGGGCGGAGCGCGGCGAGTCATCCGGTATGCTGCCTTTTCTGCTGGCAGAAGCGCTGGAGATCCCGGTTGTGGTCGGCGTGGCGGAGATTGTCAGCCTGAACGGCACCGATGCTGAAGTGCTGCAGGCGCTGCCGCGCGGTCAGCGGCGTCTGCTGCGTGTGGCGCTGCCGTTTATCGCCAGCGTGGACATGGCCGCCGCCGCGCCGCGCCAGAGCGCGTTTGGCCCGGCAAACCGGGCAGAGATCACCACCGCTGCGGGTGTGGACGTGCCGGATACAGCGATGGCAGCCTGGGAGATAGCGCCGGCGCGTAAGCGGCCGAAGCGCCTGAAAAAAGTAAAAGCGAAAACGGCGGCGGATCGCTTTAAAGCGGCCACGGCGAAGTCACAGAATGAAGGTGGCAAAGTGCTGCAGAATAAACCGGTGAATGAGATGGCGCAGGCGGTCTTTGATCTGCTGCTGGAGGAGGGCGTGATCCGCTAGCTGCGTGCCTGAACGATAAAAAACCCGGCTGGCGGTTAACGACGCCAGCCGGGTTTTCTGTTATCAGGTCAGCCTTTTACGTTTTTAAGCACGGTTTCACTGTACCAGTCGATAAAATTAATCACGCCAAACTCATAGGTTTCTGAATAGGGGCCTGGCTGATAGCCAATGGAGTTGATGCCGCGCTGATTCTCTTCGCCCAGAACGCGATCCTGCTCGTTGGTGGCGTCCCAGACGGTGCGCAGACGCTCCGGATCGTAATCGATACCGGCCACCGCGTCTTTATGCACAAACCATTTTGTCGTTACCATCGTCTCCTGCGCGGAGATTGGCAGCACGCGGAACACGATAAAGTGATCGCTTTGCATATGGTTCCACGAGTTGGGCAGGTGCAGAATACGCATCGATCCCTGATAGTGGCTGGTAAAACGGCCCAGCAGCCGGGTGCAGCCCTCACGACCATCAATGGTCATGACTTTGGTGCCCTCTTTCAGCGGCATACGCACAATCCGGTTGCGCAGACCAAAGCTCTGATGGCGATGCGGAATACCCTGCTCATCCCACAGCGCCGCCTGCTTGTTGTAGTAGTCATGGAAACTCTGCGGCGCGCGCGGATCGTTGGTGTCATCCCACTCCAGCAGGCTGTTCAGCAGTTCCGGATGGCTGCCGGCGCAGTGGTAGCACTCGCGGTTATTCTCCAGCACCAGTTTCCAGTTGGCTTTTTCATACATATGGGACTCTGCCGCCAGCTTGGTGTTGTCCACATCATAGGGTTCCATATACTCCGCCAGCGTGGCCAGAAACTCATCGAAGTCAGACTCCGGCGGCGTCTCTGCGAGGCAGATAAAGATAAACCCGCCGGCGGTTTTACAGTGCGCTTTTTTCAGGCCGTGCTGCTTCATGTCAAATGACTGATTCATCTCTGAACCGGCGAAGAGCAGGTTGCCCTTTAAATCGTACGTCCACT
This sequence comes from Pantoea sp. RIT413, assembly GCF_003057675.2. Taxonomy (NCBI): domain Bacteria; kingdom Pseudomonadati; phylum Pseudomonadota; class Gammaproteobacteria; order Enterobacterales; family Erwiniaceae; genus Pantoea; species Pantoea sp. RIT413. The sequence goes on along the minus strand of NZ_QBJB02000018.1, from coordinate 3,182 downwards.
GGTGGTAGGGACAGACCAGATTGGCCACCTTGCCGCGCTCCTTTGAGCAGAGGCGCGAGCCGCGATGGCGACAGGTGTTGTGAAACGCGTTGATGTTGCCCTCTGCATCGCGCAGAACCAGCACCGGGTTCTGTCCGACCTCAAGCGTAAAGTAGTCACCCTTTTTCGGGATTTCGCTGCTCATGCCGGCAAACAGCCACTCTTTCTGAAACACCTCCTCCATATCAATGCGAAACAGAGTCGGGTCATTATAGAGCGCCTGCGGCAGCGAATAGTTGGGCTGGCGTTTTTCGAGCAGATCCTGCATGCGGTCGCTCGCATCGACAAGGCTTGTACAGGTGATATTCAGCAGATCGTTGTGGCTCATAATGTTGCTCTTCTCGCGCAGTTGAAAAGGGAGTGGTTCGCGCCCGACAGGCGCAGCCGGATATCAACAAAACCGGACTTCCGCGTTACCGGAAGCCCATAAGATCGCTACGGATTACAGACATGCTGCACCGGTCCGGCGCCCGTCAATGTTCTGCCAGCGACATAAATCCCCTCTATTAAAGACGCGCGTGCAGAATTTCCTGCGGATGTGGTTTTTTCAGGCATTTCCGTGTCGCGCATAACTAAATGCTGTGGCGGGGTTACACGGAGAATCGCAGTTTCTGGCTCAAAAGCCTGTGGTTATCCATGCGTCGATACAGGCAATTGATCACTCCAATCCTGACGGGAATGAAATGTATGACAGAGAGAAATATCACGGTACTGAATACCAATGCTTTTGAGCCTGTCACCACGCAGACCTGGACCAATGGCCGTCATGCGGTGCGGTGCGTTAAGGTCATACAGGAAACCTGGGACGTGAAAACCTTCTGCTTTATGGCGGAGCAGCCGGTGATGTTCTTCTTTAAGCCGGGGCAGTTTGTCACGCTGGAGCTGATGATTGAGGAGCAGACCGTGTTTCGCTCCTACACCATCTCCAGCTCTCCCTCGGTGCCGTATAGCTTTTCGATCACGGTAAAACAGGTGCCGGGCGGCGTGGTATCTAACTGGCTGCACGCGAATATGCGCGAAGGCATGGATCTGGCGGTGCACGGCCCGGTAGGGCAGTTTAACTGCATCGATTATCCCGGCGATAAGGCGCTGTTTCTCTCCGGCGGCGTTGGCATTACGCCGATGATGTCGATGGCGCGCTGGTATTTTGACACTAACGCTGATGTAGACATGGTGTTTGTGCACAGCGCCCGCACGCCGGAAGATATTATTTTCCGCCGCGATCTGGAGAATATGACGGCGCGTATTCCTAACTTCAAACTGAGCATCATCTGCGAACGCTATGAATCAGGACAATACTGGGCAGGCTTTCGCGGCTTTCTGAACCACGCCATGCTGCAGATGATCGCGCCTGATTTTATGAAGCGGGAGATCTTCTGCTGCGGACCGACGCCCTATATGCGCGCGGTGAAAGCGATTCTGGAAAACGTCGGCTACGATATGGCGCACTACCATGAAGAGTCGTTTGGTGCCACGCCGGAGGTGGTACAGGAGCAGGTGGTGCAGGAGGCGGAAGAGGCGGCCGAACTGGCCGACGCACTCTGCAGTTCCGAGCTGCTGACCGTGGCGTTTACGCAGAGTGATAAGAGCGTAAAAATTGCGCCGGGTGAAACCGTTCACGCCGCCGCTGCCAAGCTGGGCCTGCATATCCCGAAAGCGTGCGGCATGGGGATCTGCGGCACCTGCAAGGTGAAGTGCCTGGAAGGTGAGGTTGAGATGAACCACAACGGCGGCATTACCGACGAGGATGCCGAAGAGGGCTATATCCTCTCCTGCTGCAGCGTGCCGAAAGGCAATGTGGTCGTGGAATTCTGACCCGCCGCGCACCGCCGGAAAGCAAAAAGCCAGATGTCAGCTGACATCTGGCTTTTTTAATCTGGCTCCTCTGACTGGACTCGAACCAGTGACATACGGATTAACAGTCCGCCGTTCTACCGACTGAACTACAGAGGAATTGTGTTTCGGCGCGCATAATAATCAACTCTCCGGCGGCTGTCAAAACGTGATTTAGCGCCTGCCGGTTGTTTGCTGCTTCCTGCAGCAACCTGCTGATTTTGTCAGCATCTGCCGCTGCCTGACACCCTGCGAAAAGGCCGTTTTTTGCAGAAATAGACTTATCTCTCAAGCCGTTACGCTTATCACTCCGCCTTGCATTCTGGTTATGGCTGCTACACTTGATGCTGTTCACCTGAGCCAGATTACCCCTTCGCTGAAAAAGGAGCGCGTTATGACCGATCGTCCAGAAAATCCGCAGCAGGCGCAGCAGCAGCAGTGGCCCGGCAGCTTTCGCGAGATGCAGCCGGTGCCCGATCACGGCGAAACCAGCTATCAGGGCAGCGGCCGGCTGAAAGGCAAAACCGCGATTATCACCGGCGGCGACTCCGGTATTGGCCGCGCAGTGGCCATCGCTTACGCCCGTGAAGGCGCCGACGTGGTCATCTCCTACCTGGATGAACACGAAGATGCAAAAGATACCGCGCAGCTGGTGGAAGCTGCCGGGCAGCAGGCGCTGCTGATCGCCGGTGATATTATGCAGGCGGAACACTGCCGCAGCATCGTGGCGCAGACGGCGGACCGTTTTGGCAAAATTGATATTGTGGTCAACAACGCCGCTTTCCAGATGACGCGCGACTCGCTGGATGAGATTGATGATGATGAGTTTGACCGCACGATGAAAACCAATCTCTATGCGATGTTCTACATCTGTAAAGCCGCGGTACCGCATATGCCAGCCGGCAGCTCCATTATTAACACCGCGTCAGTCAACGCCGATCAGCCAAAACCAAAACTGATTGCCTACTCGGCCACCAAAGCCGCCATCATTAACTTTTCCGGCAGCCTTGCCGCGCTGCTGGCGGATAAGGGCATTCGTGCCAACGCGGTCGCACCGGGACCTATCTGGACGCCGCTGATCCCGGCCACTATGCCGCCGCAGCAGGTCGAAAGTTTTGGCAGCCAGGTGCCGCTGCAGCGTATGGGGCAGCCCGCTGAGCTGGCCTCTTCTTATGTCATGCTGGCCAGCGACGAAGCCAGCTATATCTCAGGGGCAACCATTGCCGTAACCGGCGGGGTAGCGGTGATTTAACGCCGGCGCAGACAGCAAAAAGCCCGCTCAGGTTTCCCTGAGCGGGCTTTTCTAATTC
>NZ_QBJB02000017.1:0-63940 GCF_003057675.2 Pantoea sp. RIT413 | reverse complement strand
TGCAGAGGGCGCGGCCAGGCGTCCTCTGCCCGGTCGCCGTGCCGGAGCACAGGCTGCTGCCGCCGCTGACGGCGAACGGAACCAGCCTCGGGGCCCCGTAGCGAACGGAACCAGCCCCCGGGCCCCGCAGCGAACGGAACCGGCGCCCGCGCCCGTGGCGAACGGAACCAGCTCCCGTCACAGATCCTGCTTATACACCCTCACCCGCTCGGCGGGAAACTCCAGCGCTTCGCAGAAATACTCCCAGCCGTGCCGCTCGTAGTAGCCGGAAAACGTTGACCAGAGCCAGATACGCGCGTGGCCGCGATCGCGGGCGAAATCGATCACGTGCTGCTGCAGCGCCTCGCTCACGCCCTGACCGCGTGAGGCGGGATCGACATAGAGCGCTGCCGCCCACGGCCAGAGATCCTGGCGGCTGATCAGATCGCAGCGCCAGAAACCGATAGTGCCCAGCGGAATATCGTGCGCGTCCAGTGCGACAAACGTCACCGGCAGATCGGCACCGTTCAGGCTGCTGCGCACGACACTGTGATAAAACTCACGCGTTGTGCCATCGCCAAACGCCTGCCACAGCCAGTCAGTTATCTGACTGGCGTGATGCGGCACGCTGCTGAGCGGCAAAATACGCATCAGTTCAGCTCCAGCGCCAGCAGCTCCTGAATCGTCTGCGCGCGGCGGATCTCACGCACGCTGCCGTTTTCAAATAGCACTTCCGGGATCAGCGGGCGGCTATTGTAGTTAGAGGACATGGACGCGCCGTAAGCACCAGTGTCGTGAAACACCAGATAGTCGCCAGGCTGCACCGCAGGCAGCGCGCGGGTCTCCACCTTGCCGCCCTCCTGCTGGGTAAACACATCGCCTGATTCACACAGCGGCCCGGCCACCACGCTCTCCTGCGTGACTACCTCCGGCGTGCTGCCATCGGCTGGCAGCACCGAAATATGGTGATAGCTGCCATACATAGCCGGACGCATCAGATCGCTGAAGCCTGCATCAACCAGCACAAAGTGGCGACTGCCCATCGCTTTAACCGCCCGTACCTGTGAAACCAGTACGCCCGATTCAGCCACCAGGAAGCGTCCCGGCTCAATTTCCAGCTTTACCGGATGCCCGAGGTGGTCGGCAATGCGATCGCGCGCGCGGCTCCAGAGGCCAAAGTAGTGGTCGGTATCGATCGCTTCTTCATCAAAGCGGTAGGGAATAGAGAGCCCGCCGCCGGCTGAGATGGCGCTGAGATCCTGACCAAACGCAATCACCTGATCGACCATGGCGTCACACACCTGCTGCAGATGCGCATAATCCACGCCGGAGCCGATATGCATGTGCAGCCCCACCAGCTGCAGACCGTGCTGCTGAATCGCAGCCAGCGCCAGCGGCAGATCGCCATACCAGATGCCGTGCTTGCTGTTTTCGCCGCCGGTATTGGTTTTCTGGCTGTGACCGTGACCAAAACCAGGATTGATACGCAGCCACACTTTATGGCCCGGCGAACGCGCGCCCAGCTGGTGCAGCATATCTACCGAACCGGCGTTTACCGGTACCTGCAGCTCAGCCACGCGCTGAAGCGTCGGCAGATCCAGCAGGTCCGCCGTAAACACAATGTCCTCACCGCCCGGTTCAAATCCCGCCGCCAGCGCGCGTTCAATTTCACCCAGCGAGACGGAATCGACTTTTACCCCGGCCTGACGCATCAGGCGCAGAATATGAATGTTTGAGCAGGCTTTCTGCGCAAAGCGCACCACATCAAACTGGCTGAGCTGCGCAATACGCTGCTGAATAATGGCGGCGTCATAGGCCCAGAACGGACCGCTGTAGCGCTGCGCCAGCGGCAGCAGATGGGTAGCGTTAAGCGCAGATTCGGTGGTGTCTAACGGACGTGGCATAACAATTCTCCTGTACTGTTGCCCTCATTTAGCCACACCACATTAATTCACAGAAATATCTGTTTTAGCGGCAGCTATGCAAATATGATATGCCTTTAATGGAGGAGCGATGGCGAACATCAACTGGCGGCATATTGAGATTTTCCATGCGGTGATGACCAGTGGCAATCTGACGCAGGCCGCCGCGCTGCTGCACACTTCGCAGCCCACCGTCAGCCGTGAGCTGGCGCGTCTGGAGCAGCAGCTGGGACTGACGCTGTTTGAGCGGGTGCGCGGTCGTCTGCAGCCCACGATGCAGGCGCTGAGTCTGTTTGAAGAGGTGCAGCGCTCCTGGTACGGACTGGACCGGATTCTCGATGCGGCGGAAGGATTACGGCAGTTCCGGCATGGCGAGCTGTCGGTGGCCTGCCTGCCGGTATTTTCCCAGTCGCTGCTGCCGCCTCTGCTGCAGCCCTTTATGCAGCGCTATCCGCAGGTGAATCTGAACATCATTCCGCAGGAGTCGCCGCTGCTGGAGGAGTGGCTGTCGGCGCAGCGCTACGATCTTGGCCTGACTGAGACACAGCATGCGCCATCCGGCACGGAACGCCTCTCGCTGCTGACCTGCGATGAAGTGTGCGTTTTGCCGCCGCAGCATCCGCTCTGTCAGCGTGATGTGCTGACACCTGCCGATTTCCATCAGCAGAATTTTGTCAGCCTGTCGCGGCATGACAGCTATCGTCAGCTGCTGGATGCGCTGTTTCTGGAACAGAAGGTTGAGCGACGGCTGGTGCTGGAGACGCACAGCGCCGCGTCGGTATGCGCGATGGTGCGCGCCGGGGTTGGCTTATCGATTGTAAATCCGCTCACCGCGCTGGATTACGCGGCGAGCGGCGTGGTGATGCGGCGTTTCAGTATCAGCGTGCCGTTTACCGTGAGCCTGATCCGCCCTCAGCACCGGCCCGCCTCTGCGCTGGTTGACCGCTTCTGCCACCACCTGCAGCAGCAGGTGGCAGCATTTCCGGGGCTTATCGCCGCGCAGCTTGATCAGACGCGGACCGTATCGCCCTGACCGTTAGCGTTGCGGAAGGTGATGACACACACCACCAGGCCGACAGCGGCGATGGCGGCAGCCGCAACCGGCACTGCCGTCAGGCCGTAGCCGCGCGCAATAACGGCGCCGCCTACCCAGGCACCCAGCGCGTTACCCACGTTAAAAGCAGCGATGTTGAGCGTGGAAACCAGGTTCGGTGCCTCTTTGCCGTGGCGCACCACGTTGATCTGCAGGCCGGGTACAGTGGCAAACGTCGCCATGGCCCACAGGAACAGCGTAATTTCAGCCAGCCAGAGCGCATGGCTGGTCCAGCTGAAGAGCAGTGAGAACAGCGCAATCAGTGAGAAGCTGAGGATCAGGCTGAAAGAGACTTTCCAGTCCGCCAGCTTGCCGCCAATGATATTACCTGCCGTCAGGCCGGCGCCAATCAGGAACAGCGTCCAGCTCACGCCGCGGTCGCTGATGCCGGTGACCTGAAGCAGCAGCGGCGCAATATAGCTGAACAGCGCAAACATCGCCGCGGCAAAGCAGACCGTCATCAGCAGCGACAGCCAGAGTCGTCCGTTGGCCAGCGCACTAATCTCACTGGCCAGATGAACCGGCTTCTCTTCTTTATTTGCCGGCAGGCTGACAATCAGGGCGATAAACGCCAGAATGCCGATAATCGCCACGCCCCAGAAGGTGGCACGCCAGCCAAACAGCTGACCAAACCAGGTGCCAAGCGGCACGCCAAGCACGTTTGCCAGCGTCAGCCCGGTAAACATCAGCGCCACCGCTGACGCCTGACGGCCGGGCGCCACCAGGCTTGCGGCCACTACCGACCCAATGCCAAAGAACGCGCCGTGGCAGAGTGCGGTGACCACACGCGCCAGCATCAGCAGGTTATAGCTATAGGCCAGCGCGCAGAGCACGTTACCGATAATAAAGATCACCATCAGCAGACTCAGCGTGCGCTTGCGCGGCAGGCTGGCGGTCAGCAGCGCCATAATCGGCGCGCCAATCGCCACGCCGAGCGCGTAACCGCTGATCAGCCAGCCGGCTGAAGGAATCGACACCTGCAGATCGCCTGCCACTTCCGGCAGCAACCCCATGATGACAAACTCCGTGGTGCCAATGGCGAACGCACTCAGCGCCAGCGCCAGTAATGCAACAGGCATAACACACTCTCCCAAGATAATTTTGCAGGCGGGCCGTACTGCGAACACAGCACGGTAAAACAGAACGCTTATTAATATTTGAACTGCGTCACGCTGCATTAAAACACAGCCCTGGCAGCGCAACCACCCTGTGCGCCGCAAGGCTATGTTGCCGGCGCGGCAATAATCAGCGCCGGTCCGGCTTGTGGCGCGGTGGCGGATAGTGATAGCGTTGCCCGGTTTTCAGCCGGCGGAAGCGGGTAACGGTCAGAACGCAGCGCGCAGGTGAGCGCCCCACAGGAGAAAAAAGAGATGCGCTGGATAATTGCGCTGGCGGCGTGCTGCCTCAGCGGCTGCTCGGTTGGACACTATGAATACAGTAAAGAAGCTGCGCGCCGGGTGGATATGACCGTTACCGGTATTCCCACCATTCTTGGGGTCGGCACGCTGGGCACGACTATCCCGCTCACCGCCGACTACAGCCTGACGGCGGCACACGTGGCGAAATACTCACTCTACCGGGTGAAAGCCTGGCACCCCGACTGCGATCTCGCCGTGGTTTACCATAAAAACCGGGCGGGCAACCTGCCGCCGGCGTTCCGTAACGGCCACATTGGCGATCGCGTAAATCTTTATGGCTATAGCTTTATCTCTGCCCTGCCGGTCGCCTCCAGCGGAGAGAACCTGGTGAATACCACGCTGGTAAACAGCTGGAACAAAGCAAACTGTGTGGTGGTGGCGGCCAGTGCTGGCGTAGTGAAAGGTATGTCAGGCGGCGCAGTCTATAACGCCAGTGATGACACGCTGGCTGGGGTGATCACAGGATACAGCCGGCGGATCGATGATAACCAAAGCGGAAAAACGCTGTATAGCGATGTGGCACTCTACATACCCTATGCGCGTTTTCAGACGTGGCTGGCAGAGGCGATTGCGCCGTGATAACTGCTGCCCGACTCTCCCCTGCGAGAGAGAGACGGGCAGCGCCTGCCGTTACTTCGCCGTCGGGCGCAGCGCCGGGAACAGGATCACATCGCGAATGGTGTGGCTGTTGGTAAACAGCATCACCATACGGTCGATACCGATACCGAGGCCAGCCGTTGGCGGCAGTCCGTGCTCCAGCGCGGTGACGTAATCTTCATCGTAGAACATCGCTTCATCATCGCCGGCATCTTTTGCATTCACCTGCTGCAGGAAACGCTCTGCCTGATCTTCAGCGTCGTTCAGCTCTGAGAAGCCGTTACCGATCTCGCGACCACCAATAAAGAACTCAAAGCGATCGGTGATTTCCGGGTTCTCATCATTACGGCGCGCCAGCGGTGAAACCTCTGCCGGGTATTCGGTGATGAAGGTTGGCTGAATCAGATGGGCTTCCGCCGTCTCTTCAAAGATCTCCGTTACCACGCGGCCCAGACCCCAGCTTTTTTCCACTTTGATATGCAGCGCACTGGCGATCGCTACCGCTTTATCAAAGTCTTCCAGGTCAGCCAGGTCCGTTTCCGGACGATATTTTTTGATCGCTTCACGCATCGTGAGCTTCTCAAAAGGCTTACCGAAGTCAAAGGTATGTTCGCCATAGGCCACTTCAGTGGTGCCCAGTACGTCCTGCGCCAGCGTGCGGAACAGGCTTTCGGTCAGCTCAATCAGATCTTTGTAATCTGCATACGCCATATAGAGTTCCATCATGGTGAACTCAGGATTATGGCGCGGCGAGATGCCTTCGTTACGGAAGTTACGGTTGATCTCAAACACGCGATCGAAGCCGCCTACAACCAGACGCTTCAGATAAAGCTCCGGCGCAATACGCAGATACATATCGATATCCAGCGCATTGTGATGGGTGATGAAAGGACGCGCAGAAGCGCCGCCCGGGATCACCTGCATCATTGGCGTTTCCACTTCCATAAAGTCGCGGTTTACCATGAACTGGCGAATACCCGCCATGATTTTCGAGCGTACCTGGAAGGTGTGGCGCGATTCATCGTTGGAGATGAGATCAAGATAGCGCTGACGATAGCGCGTCTCCTGGTCAGCCAGGCCGTGAAACTTGTCCGGCAGCGGACGCAGCGCTTTGGTCAGCAGGCGCAGTTCTGAGATATGGATTGAAAGCTCGCCGGTTTTGGTTTTGAACAGCTTACCGCGTGCACCCAGAATATCGCCCAGATCCCACTTCTTGAACTGCTCGTTATAGACGCCTTCCGGCAGATCGTCACGTGAAACGTAGATCTGGATCTGACCGCCAACATCCTGCAGCGTGGCAAACGACGCTTTACCCATGATGCGGCGCGTCATCATACGACCGGCAACGCTCACTTCCACGCCCAGCGCTTCCAGCTCTTCGTTGCTCTTGTCGTCATAGCTGGCGTGCAGCCGATCGGAGGTGGTGTCACGACGGAAATCGTTGGGAAACGCCACGCCCTTTTCACGCAGCGCGCTGAGTTTTTCGCGACGCGCTTTCAGTTCATTATTTAACTCAAGTGCGGCGTCAGCGTTCTGCGGTTGTTGTTCAGACATGTCGGTTCCTTATAGCCCTGCTTTTAAACTTGCTTCAATAAAACGATCCAGATCGCCATCCAGCACCGCCTGAGTATTGCGGGTCTCTACGCTGGTGCGCAGATCTTTGATGCGGGAGTCATCCAGCACGTAAGAACGAATCTGGCTGCCCCAGCCGATATCCGATTTGTTCTCTTCTGCGGCCTGCTTGTCAGCATTTTTCTTCTGCATCTCATATTCATAGAGCTTGGCGCGCAGCTGTTTGAAGGCCTGGTCTTTGTTCTTGTGCTGTGAACGGTCGTTCTGGCACTGCACCACAATGTTGGTCGGCAGGTGGGTAATACGCACCGCAGACTCCGTTTTGTTAACGTGCTGACCGCCCGCACCTGATGCGCGGTAGACGTCAATGCGCAGATCGGCCGGGTTGATATCGATATCGATATTGTCATCCACTTCCGGATAGATAAACACCGAACTGAACGAGGTGTGACGACGGCCGCCGGAGTCAAACGGACTCTTGCGCACCAGGCGATGGACGCCGGTTTCCGTACGCAGCCAGCCGTAGGCGTAGTCACCAATCACCTTGATGGTGGCGGATTTGGTGCCCGCAACTTCGCCTTCCGACTCTTCAATGATCTCGGTTTTAAACCCTTTGGCTTCTGCCCAGCGCAGATACATGCGCAGCAGCATGCTGGCCCAGTCCTGCGCTTCCGTACCGCCGGAGCCTGCCTGAATATCCATGTAGCAGTCGGCGCTGTCATACTCGCCTGAGAACATGCGGCGGAATTCCAGCTCACCCAGCTTTACTTCCAGCGCGTCGAGCTCAGCCACGGCTTCGTTGAAGGTTTCTTCATCGTCCGCTTCAACCGCCAGCTCCAGCAGGCCCTGCACATCTTCCAGGCCCTGGTGCATCTGATCGAGGGTTTCAACGACGGCTTCGAGCGACGCGCGCTCTTTGCCGAGCGCCTGCGCGCGTTCAGGTTCATTCCAGACGTCCGGCTGCTCCAGCTCGGCGTTTACTTCTTCAAGACGTTCTTTCTTGGCATCGTAGTCAAAGATACCCCCTAAGAACGCCGCTGCGCTCGCTAAGGTCCTGGATACGATTTTTGACCGGATTAATTTCAAACATGGCTTTTCAGTCTTTTTTGGCGATACGGTGAGAAAAGATAAAGTAACGCATGAGTTTACCCGAAAGCGCGCGCGGTTTGTAGCGGCGCGCGCGGTCAGAGCGGCCAGATATGATCGATTATCAGCTGCACGGAACGGTTACCGCGATACTCGTTGATATCCAGCTTATAGGCCAGCTCAACCTGCCGCACGCTGGTGTCCGGCCAGAGGCGGGTATCAACATTAAACGCGATACCGTCCAGCAGCGGTCCGCCGCCGACTGGTTCCACCATCACCTTCAGGTGACGCTCGCCCACCAGCCGCTGCTGCAGCAGTTTAAATTTGCCGTCAAACACCGGTTCCGGGAACGCCTGTCCCCACGGCCCCGCCTCACGCAGCATTTCAGCAGTATGCAGGCTGAACTCCTGCGCGTGCAGCTCACCGTCAGACCAGACCACGCCCTGCAGCGCTTCTCCATCCAGCCACTCATCAATCAGCGCGGCAAAGCGCTCGCGAAACGCGTCATACTTATCCGTTTCCAGCGAGAGTCCCGCCGCCATCGCATGGCCGCCGAACTTGATAATCAGCCCCGGATAGAGCGTATCCAGCCGCTCCAGCGCGTCACGCAGGTGCAGTCCGGCGATTGAGCGACCCGATCCTTTTAGCGTGCCATCGCCCGCGGGCGCAAACGCAATGACCGGCCGGTGAAAACGCTCTTTCAGGCGCGATGCGAGGATCCCGACCACCCCCTGGTGCCATTCGGGGTGATAAAATGCCAGGCCCAGCGGCAGGTCGCTATGCTGACGCTCCAGCGCATCGCACAGCGCCAGCGCTTCGCTTTTCATGCCCTGTTCAATTTCTTTGCGCGTCTGGTTCAGCGCATCCAGCTCGCTGGCCAGCATGCGCGCCTGCGCAATATCCTCGGTCAGCAAGAGCGCCACGCCAACCGACATATCGTCAAGCCGCCCCGCCGCGTTAAGACGCGGGCCAACGGCAAAGCCGAGATCGCTGGCTGCCAGCTGACGCGCATCGCGGTTTGCGATCTCCAGCAGCGCCCGAATACCGGCGCGGCATTTACCGGCGCGAATGCGGCTCAGCCCCTGCCACACCAGAATGCGATTGTTCGCATCCAGCGGCACCACGTCCGCTACGGTGCCGAGCGCGACCAGATCGAGCCACGCGGCCAGATTGGGTTCGCTGCGCTGGGGGGTAAACCAGCCCTGCTCGCGCAGATGCGCGCGCAGCGCCAGCATCAGGTAGAACGCCACGCCGACGCCTGCCAGCGCGCGCGACGGAAAAGCGCTGTCGCTGAGGTTAGGATTAACAATAGCGTCGGCGGCCGGCAGCGTTTCGCCCGGCAGATGGTGATCGGTGATCAGGACCGGGATGCCGTGCGCTGACGCCGTTTCGACGCCCGCGTGCGAGGAGATGCCGTTATCCACGGTGAGGATCATCTCCGCGCCGCGCGCACGCGCCTGCTCCACCACTTCCGGACTCAGGCCATAGCCATCGTCAAAGCGGTTAGGCACCAGGTAGTCCACGTTGCCGCCCATGCTGCGCAGCGCCAGCACGGTCAGTGCGGTGCTGGTCGCGCCGTCGGCGTCAAAATCGCCGACGACCATAATGCGCTGGCCGCCCGTAAGCATCCGGTGCAGCAGCGCAACCGCAGCCTCTATACCGCCGAGGCTCTGCCACGGCAGCAGATATTTTGCCCCGCGCTCCAGCTCTGCTGCGGTTTTAACGCCGCGATGCAGATAGAGACGGCGCAGCAGAGGCGGCAGGTCGTCAGGCAGGCTGGCATCAGCCGGCAGCGTGCGCCGACGCAGTTCTGTAGTGTGCATCACTGTGAATTAACCGCCCCGCTTCTGACCATCAAGCACCTGTTTCAGCTCCTGCGGACCCTGATAGCCCGGGATCATCATACCGCTGTCGGTAAGAATGGCGGGCGTACCCTGAATGCCGAACAAAATGCCGAGTTTGTAGTGCTTATCGAGATTGAGGCTGCAGGTCGCTGGCGCATCCATCTGCGGCGTATCGCCTTTCATCGCCTGATCGAACGCTTTGTTGCGATCGGCACTGCACCAAATCGCCTTCATCGCTTTCTCAACCTGACCGTTCAGCCCTTCGCGCGGGAAGGCGAGATAGCGCACCGTGATACCCAGCGCGTTGTAGTCCGCCATCTGCTCATGCAGCTTACGGCAGTAGCCGCAGGTGATATCGGTAAACACCGTAATGACGTGCTGCTCTTTCGGCGCTTTATAGACAATCATTTCCGGCGCCAGCGCGGCGACTTTTTTGTCCAGCAGCTGGTTGGTGACATTAACCGGCTGTGCGCCGCTGACGTCATACAGCGGGCCCTGAATCATATGTTTGCCATCTTCAGTAATGTAAATCACGCCGCTTTCCGTCAGCACGGTTTTCATGCCCGGCAGCGGCGAAGGCTGGATCTCAGCCTGCTGCAGACCCACTTTTTTCAGCGTCTGCTGAATAGCGCTGTCATCAGCCTGTGCCAGAGCGGAAAAGGCGCTGACCAGCAGCGCCAGAACGGTAAACTGTTTTTTCATCATAAGTCCTTGTTGCCGCTGCTCAGGCGCGCGGATGGTGCTGTTGATGTAACTGACGCAGCCGCTCGGTGGCAACATGCGTATAAATCTGGGTGGTCGACAGGTCACTGTGGCCCAGTAGCATCTGTACGACGCGCAAATCAGCGCCGTGGTTCAGTAAATGTGTGGCAAATGCATGCCGCAGCACGTGCGGTGACAGTTTATCGCTGTCGATACCCGCCAGCGTCGCGTAGTGCTTGATGCGGTGCCAGAAGGTCTGACGCGTCATCTGCTGCGCGCGCTGGCTGGGAAACAGAACGTCCAGCGTCTGTCCGTTTAGCAGCCACGGCCGGCCATATTCCATATAGTGCTCTAACCAGTGGATCGCTTCTTCACCTAATGGCACCAGCCGCTCTTTATTACCTTTACCGATAACGCGCACCACTCCCTGCCGCAGGCTGACATCGCTGATGGTCAGCCCGACCAGCTCTGAGACGCGCAAACCGGTGGCATACAGCACCTCCAGCATCGCTTTATCGCGCAGCTCCAGCGGAATATCTGTGGCCGGCGCCTGCAGCAGCCGGTCTACCTGACTCTCGCTGAGATCTTTCGGCAGCCGCTGTGGCAGCTTAGGGGCGGAGAGCAGCGCGCTGGGATCGTCACTGCGCAGCTTTTCACGGTAGAGATACTGAAACAGCCGGCGCATGGCGCTCAGCGTACGGGCTGAACTGGTGGCCTTATAGCCACCTTCAATACGCTCGGCAAGAAACTGCTGCAGATCCAGCGCCTGCAGCGTCAGCAGCGTCAGATTGTGATGCTGCAGCCATGCGGTGAGGGTTTGCAGATCCTGACGATAAGAGGCCAGCGTATTTTGCGCCAGATTACGCTCCAGCCAGAGCGCATCAAGAAACTGTTCAATCAGATCGCTATCCTGCACGTTATCCTCTCGCCAGTGTGAAATCGTGCTCATTATGCCTTAAAGCAGAGGGGTTCTGGTACAATTGCGCCAGAGTGAGTTTCATACAGAGCATTAACCGCATGAATATCGGACTTTTTTACGGTTCAAGTACCTGTTACACCGAGATGGCAGCGGAAAAAATCCGCGATTTTATTGGTGAAGAGCTGGTGACGCTGCACAACCTCAAAGATGATGACCCCTCGCTGATGGAGCAGTATGACCTGCTGATCCTCGGTATTCCAACCTGGGATTTTGGCGAGCTGCAGGAGGACTGGGAAGCGGTATGGCCGCAGCTGCCGGGACTTAACCTGCAGGGGAAAATTGTGGCGCTGTACGGTATGGGCGACCAGATTGAGTACAGCGAGTGGTTTCTTGATGCGCTGGGCATGCTGCACGAACTGCTGCTGCCGATGGGCGTGCAGTTTGTCGGCTACTGGCCGCTGGAGGGGTATACCTTTACCAGCCGCAAGCCGCTGACCGCTGACGGCACACAGTTTGTAGGTCTGGCGCTGGATGATGTTAACCAGTTTGAGCAGAGCGACGAGCGTATTGAGCAGTGGTGCGAACAGATTCTCACGGAAACAGCTGACCGGCTTTAACGCCGGTCTGCAGCGCCACTGAGCGCGTCCTGCGCGCGCAGCTGCCGCCAGCTGCGCATCGTCATGGCGTCCTGCATCAGCCAGAAACGCCAGCGCTGGCCCTGCGCATTCTGCAGGGTCAGCAGCACGCCCCACGGCTGCCATTGCGCCGTCCGGGCGGTATACCAGCGGGTTCCCTGCCAGCCCCAGCTTCCCTGAACATCCCGCGTCAGCTCGCCGCAGCGTTGCCGTAAGCGCCGCTCAGTGCGCCAGCTTTCCGCCAGCACCGCCACGGAAAGCAGCGCCTGCAGCGCATGCCACTCCGCAGGCCAGACGAACAGCAGCAGAGTCACGCAGCTGAAACCCGCCGCCAGATTTGCCAGCCGGGCGCTGCGTGAAGGACGCAGGCTACATTGCCACCGGACCGCGTTCACGGTTGCGCTGCTGGATCAGTTTTACCATGCGCTTAAACTCGGGATCCGCGGGCTCGCCGTGGTCCATCATCCAGTTAAACAGATCCGGATCGTCACTCTTCAGTAAAGCAACAAACACCCGCTTATCTTCATCACTCAGCGAATCATACTCATAGTGAAAAAAAGGCATAATGGAGACATCAAGCTCAAGCATGCCCCGACGGCAGGCCCACTTAACGCGAGATTTATCATGAATATCCATGTGTCGTGTTCCACGGCTGTAAACAGTGGGGTCAGTGTACCTGCTTTTTTTACCTGCTGCAGGCTGAGTGCTGTTTCCTGCGCAGGATTACGCAAAGCGGCAGGCTGTGTTGCCGCATCATCACGCGATTTGTGCGCCCGGTTCCGTAAACAGTTTGCATTGCCCCGCTGCTCTTTTAACATTGAACAAACAACTCCGGACAAACTTGATTAATCAGGATGGACACATGCCGATTTTTACCCTCCCTCCCCGCCAGCCTGTCGCTGCGGCACGCCTGCCCCTGACGCTGATGTCGCTTGATGAGTGGGCGCTGGTGGCGGTACAGGGCAAAGACAGCACCAGCTATCTGCAGGGACAGCTGACGCTGGATGTCGCAACGCTGACCAGTGAGCAGCATCGTCAGGCTGCCCACTGCGACGCCAAAGGCAAAATGTGGAGCAACCTGCGTCTGTTTCATCGCGGCGAGGGATACGCTTATCTGGTGCGCCGCAGCCTGCGTGACCAGCAGATTGCTGAACTGAAAAAATATGCGGTGTTTGCCAAAGTGACCATCGAAGCTGACGATGAAGCTGTCGTACTGGGCGTTGCCGGCTTTCAGGCGCGTGCGGCACTGACGAATCTGTTTGCCACGCTGCCGGATGCCGCGCATGCGGTAGTGCAGCAGGATGAGAGCACGCTGCTGTGGCTGGATCAGCCTGCGGAACGTTTTGTCGTGATTACTACCCCCGCCAAAGCGGAAGCGATTAAAGCGGCACTGGAGGGTGAGGCGCAGTTCAACGACAGCAGGCAGTGGCTGGCGCTGGATATCGAAGCGGGTATTCCGGTTATCGATAGCGCTACCAGCGCCCAGCTGATCCCGCAGGCCACCAACCTGCAGGCGCTGGATGCGATCAGCTTTAAGAAAGGTTGCTATACCGGTCAGGAGATGGTCGCGCGGGCAAAATTCCGCGGTGCCAACAAGCGTGCCCTGTTCTGGCTGGCGGGTAGCGCCGGTAAAGTACCGGAAGCGGGGAGTTCAATGGAGCTGCAGATGGGCGATCGCTGGCGGCGTACCGGCACGGTACTGTGTGCGGTACAGCTTGAGGATGGCAGCGTCTGGGTGCAGATGGTGATGAATAACGATCCGGAACCAGATGCGATCCTGCGTGCTGAAGGCGATGAAGGTGGTGAACTCACCATTCAGCCACTGCCTTACGCGCTGGACGCGTAAGAGGCACAGAGCGGGAGGCCGTCCGGCGTCCCGCTGCAATGCGCATAAAGCCCGTTTATTTCACATAAAAGTAGATGGCGCAGAAGTGCAGCACGCTGCCGCCGAGTACAAAGCCGTGCCAGATCGCATGGTTAAAGGGTATCCGGCGCGACACGTAAAAAATCACGCCCAGGGAGTAGACCACGCCTCCCGCCGCCAGCAGCCAGACGCCTCCGGCGGAAAGCCGCATCGCCAGCTGATAGATCACCACCAGCGACAGCCACCCCATGCTGAGATAGGTCACCAGCGACAGCACCTTAAAACGGTGCGCTATCGTCAGTTTAAAAATGATGCCCGCCAGCGCCAGACTCCAGATCACCACCATCAGTCCGTGTGCCAGCGGCGATTTCAGCCCGACCAGCAAAAACGGCGTATAGGTGCCGGCGATCAGCAGATAGATAGCGCAGTGATCAAATTTCTTCAGCCACGGCCGGGCGCGCTGATGCGGAATGGCGTGATAGAGCGTAGAGGCGAGATAGAGCAGAATCATGCTGCCGCCATAGAGGCTGTAGCTGGTGATAGCAGTGATGCTCGCCTGCGTATCCACTGCCTGCGTCAGCAGCAGCACCAGACCGATAATACCAAACAGGCAGCCAACGCCATGGCTGACGCTGTTGGCTATCTCTTCGGCCAGCGAATAACCGGGCGTAATGAGTACGGGTTTTACCATGGTGCGGGATCCCTGAAGATAAAGGAGCGTGTTTTTTAACCCCTTCAGCCTAACCAGAAATATTTTCAGTGTACACATGTACGCTCAATTATTTCTGTGTCGGGGTGTGTCACCCGGCCTGCGGTGCAATCTGGTACACTGCAGGCTCCTTTTGCTGCCTGAGCGATGTTCCGCATGTTTGCACACCGCGATCTCTCCAGCCTGAACGATCTTGAGATGCAGGTTTACCATTTCATCATCAAACATCCGCAAAGCGTCAGCTATATGACCATTCGCGATCTGGCGGCGCAGGCGGGCGTCTCTACCACCACCGTACTGCGCTTTTGCCGCAAGCTGCACTGTGACGGCTGGTCAGAGTTTCGTATCCGCTTTCGCCTGGCTCAGGAGCAGACCCCGCCTGCAATCCCCTCATCGGGCGCTGGCGAAATGCTGAGTTTTTTCAAAAGTATTCACAATGCCGAGTTTGAGCAGCAGATTGCGCAGGCCGCGCAGATGATCCTGCAGGCCGGGCATATTTTCTTTATTGGTGCCGGCACGTCGGGCAGCCTCGGTAAATATGGCGCACGCTTCTTTTCCAACGTCGGCAAATTCAGCCACCATATTGACGACCCTTACTATCCGGTTATGCCCGGAGTCAGTGAAGGCGCGCTGGCGATTATTCTCTCCGTTTCCGGCGAGACCGAAGAGATCCTGCGCTTCGCCAGTCAGTTCAGCCTTAACCGCTGCAAAATCATCGCCATCACCAATCACGACACCAGCTCGCTGGCAAAAATGGCGGATTTTACCCTCTCCTATCACGTGCCGCAGATCACGCTGGCCGGGCAGCACGACATCACCACGCAGGTGCCGGTAATGTACATTATCGAAACGCTGGGACGCACGCTGGCGCATATGCTATCCCCCTGAAAACACCCTGTTTTTTAGCTGTGACAGGTTACATTCTGCACGCGGTGTTATAGCGTGACATTCACCGGCTGCTTGTTACACTGCGGGAAATTCTGTTTTCACCCGACGTATGATGAGGCTGAACAATGCGTGATGATTTGCAGTTACCACATGGGTTTCTCTGGGGCGGTGCAGTAGCCGCGCATCAGGTTGAAGGCGGCTGGGATCAGGGCGGCAAAGGCGTCAGTATCGCTGACGTGCTGACCGGTGGGGCACACGGCGTTGACCGCGTGATCACCGACGGCGTACAGCCGGGCAAACACTATCCTAATCACCAGGCGGTAGAGTTTTACTCACACTACAAACAGGACGTGGCGCTGTTTGCTGAGATGGGCTTTAAGTGCTTCCGCACCTCGATTGCCTGGACGCGCATCTTCCCCAACGGCGATGAAGCGCAGCCCAACGAGGCGGGCCTGCAGTTTTATGATGACCTGTTCGATGAGCTGCTGAAATATGGTATCGAACCGGTGATCACTCTCTCTCACTTTGAGATGCCTTATCATCTGGTAAAAGAGTATGGCGGCTGGGCTGACCGCCGGGTAGTCGATTTCTTTGTGCGCTTCAGCGATGTGGTGATGACGCGCTATCAGCACAAAGTGAAGTACTGGATGACCTTTAACGAGATCAACAACCAGCGCAACTGGCAATATCCGCTGTTTGGCTACTGCTGTTCCGGCGTGGTGTTTACTGAGCATGAGAAGCCAGAGCAGACGATGTATCAGGTTATGCATCACCAGTTTGTCGCCAGTGCAAAGGTGGTGAAACGCGGTCATGAGATCAATCCCGGTTTTCAGATCGGCTGCATGATCGCCATGGTGCCGGTCTATCCCTTCTCCTGTCATCCGGATGATGTCATGCGGGCGCAGGAGGCGATGCATCAGCGTTACGTTTTCAGCGACGTGCAGATGCGCGGCGCTTACCCCGCTTACACGCTGAAAGAGTGGGCGCGCAAAGGCTACCACATCGAGATGGCAGCAGATGATGCCGAAACCCTGCAGCAGGGCTGCTGCGACTACATCGGTTTCAGCTATTACATGAGCAACGCGGTCGATACCCGCGCCAGCGGCGTGGATGATCCGATCACCGGCTTTGACGGCGTGGTACCCAATCCGCACGTTAAAGCGTCAGACTGGGGCTGGCAGATCGATCCGGTGGGCCTGCGCTATGTGCTGAATTCACTCTATGAGCGCTATCAGAAGCCGCTGTTTATTGTGGAAAATGGCTTCGGCGCGATCGATAAACCTGATGCGGAGGGCTTTATCGCCGACGACTACCGCATTGACTACCTGCGGGCGCATATCGAAGAAATGAAAAAAGCGGTGGCGCTTGATGGTGTCGAGCTGCTGGGCTACACGCCGTGGGGCTGCATCGACTGCGTCTCGTTCACCACCGGTCAGTACAGCAAGCGCTATGGCTTTATCCACGTCGACAAAAACGACGACGGCAGCGGCACCTTTGCGCGTTCAAAGAAAAAGAGCTTCAGCTGGTATCAGCAGGTGATCGCCAGCAACGGCGCCACGCTCTGACCGGCGATGCGGGCGGATGTCAGAGTCCGCCCGTCACGTCCAGCATGCTGCCGGTGACATACGCGGCGGCATCGCTGCTCAGCCAGAGGATCGCGCGGGCGATCTCTTCCGGCTGCGCGCCGCGTCCCAGCGGAATACGCTGCGCCACCCGATCAACCCGCTCCGGCTCGCCGCCATCCGCATGCATGTCGGTATACGTGGAGCCGGGACGCACACCGGTTACCCGGATCCCCTGGGCGGCCACTTCGCGCGCCAGCCCGCGGGTCAGCGTGTCCACCGCCGCTTTTGATGCTGCATAATCTACATATTCGTCCGGCGCGCCGCTGTGTACGGCACCTGATGAAACATTCACAATCACACCGCCCTCCCCGCCGTGCGCCCTGCTCATGCGTTTCACCGCTTCCCGGCAGCAGATAAAAGTCCCGGTGACGTTCGTCGCCAGCACCCGCTGAATACGCTCAGCGCTTAGCGCCTCCACCCGGCACTGCGTAAACAGAATTCCGGCGTTGTTCACCACTATCCGCAGGGCACCCGGCTGCTCATCCAGCTGCGCAAACAGCCTCACGACCTGCGCCTCATCAGCAATATCCGCCTGCAGCGCGCAGGCGCTGCCGCCCCCGCGAATAATCTCCCCGACCAGCTGTTCTGCGTCCGCAGCCCGCTGACGGTAGTTGATTACCACGCGGTAACCCGCCTGCGCCAGCAGCAGCGAGGTAGCGCGTCCGATGCCCCGGCTGCCGCCGGTAACCAGTGCCAGATCCATATGTGCCTCCAAAAGAAAAAGGACCGGCAGCCGGTCCTTAAGGGGTCAGTTCACCGCGCTTACTGATATTCGCTCATCGGCACGCAGGCGCAGAAGACGTTGCGATCGCCGAAGACGTCATCAAGACGTTTTACCGTTGGCCAGTACTTATTCGCACTGCCTGCCGGGAATACTGCCAGCTCTCGCGTATAGGGATGCTGCCACTCGCCCACAATTTCCATTTGCGTATGCGGTGCGTTGACCAGCGGATTGTCATCAGCAGGCCACTCACCGGCGGTGACGCGGTCAATCTCCATGCGGATCGCCAGCATCGCGTCGATAAAGCGATCCAGCTCTGCTTTGCCCTCTGATTCAGTCGGCTCCACCATCAGCGTGCCCGCTACCGGGAAGGACATGGTCGGAGCGTGAAAACCGTAATCGATCAGGCGTTTGGCAATATCCAGCTCGCTGATACCGCTCTGCTCTTTCAGCGGACGAATATCGAGAATACATTCGTGCGCCACGCGACCATCGCGTCCGGTATAGAGGATCGGATAGGCCGATTGCAGACGACGCGCAATGTAGTTGGCATTAAGGATCGCCACTGAGCTCGCCTGTTTCAGCCCTTCTGCACCCATCATACGGATATACATCCAGCTGATAGGCAAAATCGAGGCGCTGCCAAACGGTGCAGCCGACACGGCGCCCTGCTGCGTCAGTACGCCATCAATCTGCACCACGCTGTGCCCCGGCACAAACGGAGCCAGATGCGCTTTTACGCCAATCGGTCCCATGCCCGGTCCGCCGCCGCCGTGCGGAATGCAGAAGGTTTTATGCAGGTTAAGATGCGAGACGTCAGCACCGATATAGCCAGGCGTAGTAATGCCCACCTGGGCGTTCATGTTGGCGCCATCCAGATATACCTGACCGCCATACTGATGCACAATCTGGCACACTTCGCGGATGGTTTCTTCATAAACGCCGTGGGTAGAAGGATAGGTCACCATGATGCAGGAGAGCGCATCGCCCGCCTGAGCCGCTTTCTCACGCAAATCGCCGAGATCGATATTGCCCTGTTTATCGCAGGCAACCACAACCACCGACATGCCCGCCATCTGCGCCGAGGCTGGGTTGGTGCCGTGTGCCGACCCGGGGATCAGGCAGATGTTGCGCCGGCCTTCATTGCGGCTTTCGTGATAGCGGCGGATCGCCAGCAGGCCGGCATACTCTCCCTGCGCCCCGGAGTTAGGCTGCATGCAGAGCGCGTCATAGCCGGTGAGCTGTACCAGCCACTGCGACAGCTGCCCAATCATCTGCAGATAGCCGGTAGCCTGTTCAGCGGGGCAGAATGGATGCAGTTCAGAGAACTCCGGCCAGGTGATCGGGATCATCTCTGCGGCGGCATTCAGCTTCATGGTGCAGGAGCCAAGCGGGATCATTGCCTGATTCAGCGCCAGATCTTTTTTCTCCAGGCTGTGCATGTAGCGCATCATTTCTGTTTCGCTGTGGTAGCGGTTAAATACCGGATGCGTCAGATATTCACTGCGGCGCTGCTGGCCTGCCGGAATAGCCGCACTCTCCGCCGATACGGTGGCATCAAGCTTATCGATATCCAGCCCGTGCGTGTCGCCCAGAAAAATGGCAAACAGCGCCTGTACATCTTCACGGCTGGTGGTTTCATCCAGCGTGATACCTACGGCGTCAGGCATATCGCTGCGCAGGTTTACGCCAAAACTCAGCGCGCGATTCAGCACGCCGGCCTTGTCAGCAACCTCAACGGTCAGCGTGTCAAACCAGCTGCCGTGGCGCAGCGTCAATCCGCCTTTCTGCAGGCCGGTTGCCAGAATGCTGGTCAGGCGATGAATGCGCGAGGCGATACGTTGCAAACCCTGCGGACCGTGCCAGACCGCATAGAGGCCGGCGATATTGGCCAGCAGAACCTGTGAGGTACAGATATTGGAGTTCGCCTTTTCACGACGGATATGCTGCTCGCGCGTCTGCATCGCCATGCGCAGCGCGGTGTTGCCCGCCGCATCGCGTGAGACGCCGATAATCCGGCCCGGCATTGAGCGTTTGTGCTCATCGCGGCTGGCAAAAAAGGCCGCGTGCGGTCCGCCATAGCCCATTGGCACGCCAAAGCGCTGAGCGGAACCAAACACAATGTCAGCACCCTGTTTGCCGGGCGCCTCCAGCAGCAGCAGCGCCATGAAATCAGCGGCCACGCTCACAACAACTTTGCGGCTCTTCAGCTCTGCTACCAGATCGTGATAGTCATGTACTTCCCCACTGGTGCCCACCTGCTGCAGAAGAACACCAAACAGATCCTCATGATCGCGTGCTTTCTCTGCCCGATCGATAATCAGATCAAAGCCAAATGTTTCGGCGCGGGTGCGTACGACATCCAGCGTCTGCGGATGAATATCATCGGCGATAAAGAAGCGGGTGGCGCTCTTCAGCTTGCTGACGCGTTTCGCCATCGCCATCGCTTCAGCCGCCGCGGTGGCTTCATCCAGCAGCGACGCAGAGGCGATATCCATACCGGTCAGATCCAGCGTCAGCGTCTGGAAATTCAGTAGCGCCTCCAGACGCCCCTGTGACACCTCAGGCTGATACGGCGTATAGGCGGTATACCAGCCAGGGTTTTCCAGCATATTACGCAGGATCACCGGCGGAGTGATTACTGCACTGTAGCCCATGCCGATCCAGGATTTGTAGCGCTGATTCTGACTGGCCATCGCTTTCAGCTCTGCCAGCGCCTGCTGCTCGGTCGCGGCGTCACCCGTGGCCGGCGGCCCGGGCAGCTGAATATCCGCCGGTACGATGGTGCTGATGAGTTCGTTTAGCGAACCGGCACCAATCGCTTCCAGCATGCTGGCCTGCTGGGCGTCGGTGGGACCAATATGGCGCTCGATAAATGCACCGTTATGTTCAAGCTGGCTGAGAGTCTGGGTCATTACAGTCGATCCTGCATCGGGCTGGGTTACACAAAGGACTTACAACAGGCAGATAAAGAAGAGGTGCCGCACTGCGACACCTTCAGAGGCTACCGGTTACTCATCGATACTGGCTTTATAGGCGTCAGCATCAAGCATGCTGTCGAGTTCAGCTTCATCGCTGGCTTGCAGGCGGAACAACCAGCCATCGCCATAAGGCGCGCTGTTCACCAGCTCGGGTGAGTCGGTCAGCGCCTCATTCACCGCTACAATTTCACCGCTCAGCGGTGCATAGATGTCGGAAGCAGCTTTAACCGACTCCGCGACGGCGCAGTCGTCGCCCGCGCTAAACGTAGCGCCAACGTCTGGCAGATCGACAAACACCATATCACCGAGCAGCTCCTGCGCATGCTCGGTGATCCCCACGGTGTAAGAGCCATCTTCTTCTTTACGCACCCACTCGTGGCTGTCACGGTATTTCAACGTATTTGGCACATTGCTCATCGCCATTTCTCCTGAAAAATTTACTGAGCGACCGGCTTACCGGCGCGTACAAAAACGGGTTTAGTCACTTTTACCGGCATTTCGCGATTGCGGATCTCCACAATGGCCTGCCCGCCAATACCGGCAGGCACGCGCGCCAGGGCGATGCTGCAGCCCAGCGTCGGCGAGAAGGAACCACTGGTAATCATACCCTGCTGCGGTACGCCCTGCTCATCGGTAAAGCGCACCGTCTGACCACCGCGCAGTACGCCTTTTTCCGTCATGACCAGCCCCACCAGTTTTTCAGTGCCCTGCTCGCGCTGCGCTTCCAGCGCTTCACGTCCGATAAAATCACGATCGGCCGGTTCCCGGCTGATGGTCCAGCCCATATTCGCGGCCAGCGGCGAAACGCCTTCATCCATCTCCTGGCCATAGAGATTCATACCGGCTTCCAGACGCAGCGTGTCGCGCGCGCCTAAGCCGGCGGGTTTTACGCCCGCGGCCAGTAGCTGCTGCCAGAACATTTCCGCCTGGTCAGCGGGCAGCGCAATTTCATAGCCTGCCTCGCCGGTGTAGCCGGTGGTGGCAATGAACAGGTCGCCTGACTGCACGCCATAAAAAGGCTTCATGCCGGCAACGGCGGCACGCTGGCTCTCATCAAACAGCGTCTGTGCTTTCTGCTGCGCATTCGGACCCTGCACGGCAATCAGCGCCAGGTCATGACGCTCGGTCAGCGTCACGCCAAACGGTGCGGCGTGCTGCGTTATCCACGCGAGATCTTTCTCTCGCGTGGCGGAGTTGACCACCAGGCGGAAAAAATCCTCCTGCATGAAGTAGACGATCAGATCGTCTATCACGCCGCCCGATGCGTTAAGCATGCCGCTGTAGAGCGCTTTGCCGGGTTGAGTCAGTTTTGCGACATCATTTGCCAGCAGATAACGCAGAAACTCGCGGGTCCGTGCGCCGTGCAGATCAACGATAGTCATGTGCGATACATCAAACATGCCGGCGTCGCTGCGCACTGCGTGGTGCTCATCGATTTGCGAGCCGTAGTGCAGCGGCATCATCCAGCCGTGGAAGTCCACCATGCGTGCACCGTCCTGCTGGTGCTGCTTAAACAGAGGCGTTTGCTGAGTCATAACCATCCTGTGAAACCAATAAGCGGGGCTCGCCTGCGCGGTAATAAACGCCGACGCAAACGTTCTCTTTCAGCTGACGTTACCACTGAAAAACAGATTTAACCATAAGCAAAACGAGGTCGAAGCCGGGCCTCATCTTTGCAGTGCATCCCATAGCATGCAGCATAATCCGCTGCCTTTGTGTGATTAAACGCGCAGATTATGCAACTCCTGGGCGATATCTCAGTAAATAAAACACGCCACCGCGGGTGAGGGGCTAAATGGCACGGCTGTGCGATTAATCCTGCATGAAAATAACTAATGCGAATCTGGCGGTAAAATTAGAATAAATCAAACGAGGCATCATTATGGCGCAGAGCGCTCTGTTTTAGTGCGAACAGGGAGTCAGGAGGAGGTTTTTGCCGGGGCGCATAAATGCGCCCCCCTACCATAGGGCGGGTGCGAAATGTAACGTCCGGGGGATGGGGTTGCCGGGGCGCATTAATGCGCCCCCTACGCCAGGGCGATGCGAAACGATGACGTCCGGTATTGAGCCACCGTAGGGGCGCCATTTATGGCGCCCGGGTTGATGCGGGTGCGAAATGATGACGCCCGGGGATGGGTTTAAACCGGGGCGCATTAATGCGCCCCCTACGCCAGGTCGATGCGAAACGATGACGTCCGGTATTGAGCCACCGTAGGGGCGCCATTTATGGCGCCCGGGTTGATGCGGGTGCGAAATGATGACGCCCGGGGGTGGGTTTAAACCGGGGCGCATTAATGCGCCCCCTACGCCAGGGCGATGCGAAACGATGACGTCCGGTATTGAGCTACCGTAGGGGCGCCATTTATGGCGCCCGGGTTGATGCGGATACGAAACGACAACGTCCTGGTTAGCTAGCGGATCCACTCTGGCAGGTCGTTCAGCCCCATCGCCTGCTTCAGCAGACGCGGCTTCACGCCTGGCAGCGTATCGGCCAGCTTTAGCCCGACGTCACGCAGCAGCTTTTTCGCCGGATGCGTGCCGGCGAACAGCTCGCGGAATCCCTGCATGCCGGCCAGCATCAGGGCTGCGCTGTGCTTGCGGCTGCGTTCGTAGCGACGCAGTGAGAGATGCTCACCGATATCGCGACCCGCCTGATGCAGGCGGCGGATCTCACCAATCAGCTCAGCCGCATCCATAAAGCCTAAATTCACGCCCTGCCCGGCCAGCGGATGAATGGTGTGCGCCGCATCGCCGACCAGCGCCAGACGATGAGCTGCAAAATTGCGCGCATAGCGTGCCGTTAGCGGGAACGTTTTACGTTCGCTCTCAACGCTGCATAATCCCAGCCGCATATCAAAGGCTACAGAGAGTTGCTGATTAAACAGCGCTGCCGGCATCGACTGCATGCGCGCTGCTTCCTGTGGAGCCAGCGACCAGACGATTGAGCACAGGTGCGGATCCTGCATCGGCAGAAAGGCGAGAATACCTTCGCCGTGAAATACCTGACGCGCGATAGCATCATGCGGCATATCAGTACGCACGTTCGCGACCAGCGCATGATGCTCATAATCCCAGAACGTCAGCGGGATATCCGCTTTTTCGCGCAGCCAGGAGCCGGCGCCGTCGGCGGCTATCATCAGCCGGGCGCTCATCATAGTGCCATCTTCCAGCGTGATAAAGGCTTCATTATCACCAAACGCGACCTGCTGCAGGCGGGCCGGTGCAAACAGCGTAACATCTTTACACTGGCTGGCACGCTGCCACAGCGCACTGTGAATCACTTCATTTTCAACAATATAACCAAGATGCGACAGCCCCTGCTGCTCATCATCAAAGCTGACAGATCCAAAGCTGTCCTGATCCCACACTTCCATACCGTGATACGCGCTGGCGCGCAGGGCGAGAATAGATGACCAGACGTCGAGTTTCTGTAGCAGACGTTCACTGGCTGCATTAATTGCGGATACCCGAATCGACGCGGCGGCTGCCGGATCGAACTGCGGTTCCGCCGCTTTCTCCAGTACTGCAACGCGCAGACCACTTCCCTGCAAACCGCAGGCCACTGCCAGACCGACCATGCCGCCACCGGCAATCACCACATCAAATGTTTGCATTGCTGCCTCTTTATTAACGCTTTACCCAGCCGAGCGTACGCGCGGCCAGCGGATGTTGCAGCCAGGGGAGGTGATCCATAGCCACCAGCCCGAGATTTCGTCCTGCAACCAGCGGTGCATAACGGTTAGCGAACAGGCGCACCAGGCCGTCAGTCACGCCGATTGTCGCCGCGCGGTCAGCCTGACGCCGGGCGGCAAAATGCTGCAGCACCGCATAACTGCCAGGATCCTGCTGCTGGCGCCAGGCGCCGGCCAGCGTTTCCGCCAGCGACATGACATCGCGCAGGCCAAGGTTAAAGCCCTGTCCGGCGATCGGATGCAGCGTCTGGGCAGCATTGCCGACCAGCGCCAGCCGGTGCGTCACCTGACGATCGGCGGTTTGCAGCGCCAGCGGATAAATTTCACGCTGACCGGCATGGGTAAAGCGACCCAGCCGCCAGCCAAATGCGCGCTGCAGTTCGCGCCGGAATGTCTCTTCATCCCACGCCCGCACCCGGGATTCTGCGGCTGACGGATGGCACCACACCAGCGACATACGATTGCCGGACATCGGCAGCAGCGCCAGCGGCCCGTGCGGCGTAAAACGCTCAAACGCCTGCCCCTGATGCGGCAGCTGAGTGGACACGTTGGCAATCACCGCCAGCTGCTGATAATCCTCGCGCTGCCACTGAATACCGCATGATGCCGCCAGCGATGAGCGCGACCCATCTGCAGCCACCAGCAGCGTACCCTCCAGCGTTTCGCCGCTGTTAAGCGTCACCTGCGCATGCGCTTTATCACGCGTGACCTGCGTGACGTAATCGGGGCAGCACAATGTTACGCCGGGCGCCTGCCGGAGACGCTCAAACAGGCGCTGTCCGACATCGAATAGCTCCACCACCTGCCCCAGCGCAGCCAGCTGATACGCCTCTGCGCTGAGCTGCACAAAGCCGCTGTGACCGCGATCGGAGACGTGAATGCGGGTGATCGGCGTGGCGCAGTCCGCCAGCGAACGCCAGAGGTCGATTGCTGCCAGCTGCTGGCAGGTGCCAGCGGCCAGCGCAATCGCCCGGCCATCAAAACCGGGGTGCGCACGGCTGGTCGGCTCGCTGCGCTCAATGAGCGTGACCGGTAACCTGCCCTGCGTCAGATGCGATATCGCCAGCGCCAGCGTGGCGCCGGTCATGCCCCCGCCTGCAATCAGAATGGTCATACGCCGCGCGCCGCTGCCATCAGGGCTTCAATCGCATCCGGATCTTTCACCACGCTATCAGTAAGATTCTCATGGCCTGTCGCCGTAATCACAATATCATCCTCAATGCGCACGCCTATGCCGCGGTACTGCGGCGGCACGCTGGCATCAGGTGCAATATAGAGGCCCGGCTCTACCGTAAGCACCATGCCCGGCTCCAGCACGCGGTCGCGGCTCGGCGTACCGTAATCGCCGACGTCATGCACATCCAGGCCCAGCCAGTGGCCGAGGCCGTGCATGAAGAAAGGGCGATGCGCCTGCGCTTCAAATAGTTCGTCGATATTGCCGTCAAGAATACCGAGATCAACGAGGCCGGTGATCATGATGTGCACAACTTCATCATTCACTTCATGAATGCTGACGCCGGGCCGGAACATCGACAGCGCTTTATGCAGCGAAGCCAGCACAATGTCGTAGATTTCCCGCTGCGGCGGTGTAAACCTGCCGTTTACCGGAAAGGTACGGGTAATATCACCCGCATAACCGTGAAACTCACAGCCGGCGTCGATTAGCACCAGATCGCCGTCGCGCATTGCGCTTTCA
This sequence comes from Pantoea sp. RIT413, assembly GCF_003057675.2. Taxonomy (NCBI): domain Bacteria; kingdom Pseudomonadati; phylum Pseudomonadota; class Gammaproteobacteria; order Enterobacterales; family Erwiniaceae; genus Pantoea; species Pantoea sp. RIT413. The sequence goes on along the minus strand of NZ_QBJB02000017.1, from coordinate 37,997 downwards.
TTTTCGGTGTAGTGCAAAATGCAGCCGTTTTCGCCACTTCCGACAATGGTGTTGTAGGAAGGAAAGCGCGCGCCGTGGCGGGAGAATTCATGGTGGATCTCCCCTTCAAGCTGATACTCATACATGTCGGGGCGGCACTGCTGCATGGCGCGGGTATGCGCCAGCGCGCTGATTTTTCCCGCCTGACGCAGTATCTCAATCTCTTCTGCGCTTTTAAACAGCCGCATCTCATGCACCCAGGGACGCCAGTCGGTCACGCTGGCTGGTGCGCTAAGATTCTGCCGGAAACCGCGACGTAATTTTTCCAGTGCGCTAAACAGCAGCTGGTCAGCGTAACCATATTCGCCCTGCGCGTGATACACCACGTCAAGCCCGTTCAGCAGCAAGTGCAGCTGTTCGCCAATATCATCCCACGGCAGTGCGCGATCAACACCCAGCTTCGCCGGCGCAGCCTCCTGCCCGAGGCGACGGCCAGACCACACCTCGGCAGTCAGATCGCGTATGCGGTTAAACAGCACGCTGTGATTGTGATGTTCATCGCTTTTGATCAGCACCAGCAGCGCCTGCGGCTCGTTAAACCCGGTGAAATACCAGAAGTCGCTGTTTTGGCGGTAGCTATATTCGGTGTCGTTGCTGCGCGTAACTTCAGGTGCTGCAAAAATCAGCGCCGCGCTGCCGGGGGCCATCTGCGTAATCAGCGCCTGACGACGCTGCCGGAACTGTTCCAGTGTGATCATAGTTGCACTCCCTGTTGATAACGGGCAGCAGCGCTGCCCGCAATGACGCGCTTAGTGTAGCGTAGGTTTCTGCACTTCCGGTGCGGTTGGCGTATGCGGGCGTGTGAAGGTGTCGTGACACAGCAGCGCCGCGACGCGCACATACTCAATCACCTCTTCCAGCGACTGCTCCAGCTCTTCCTGATCTTCATCTTCTTCATAGCCAAGCTGAGCAATAGTACGCAGATCGTCAATCGCCTCGCCGGTTTCACCGGTGACTTTATCCAGTTTAGGCTGCGTAACGCCCAGGCCAAGCAGGAAGTGATTAACCCAGCCCGCCAGCGCATCAGCCCGGTCAAACACGGTAATATCATCTTCATCCGGCAGCATCAGCTGAAACAGAAAGCCATCCTCTTCCAGGGTCGTAGTCAGGCTGTCATGCAGCGCCTGCAGCGGCTGCGCCAGGCTCTGCGAGAAGGCCATGCCTTCATTAGCCAGATCGTGCACCAGCGTCTTCCAGCTGGCGTCCTGATTACCGCCACACAGGATGCCACACAGCAGTCCATGCATTTCGGCAGGCGTCATGCCCACACCCTGCTGAGAGAGGGCTGCGGCCAGCGCGTTGTAAGTGGGTGTTGCGTTCTGTAAAGACATAAGCTTTGGTCGTCGTTGGCAGAATAAGTTCGTGATATGCTACCACCAGGTGCCTCAGGGTTTCCAGAAAAGGGGTTGTATCTTCTTACCCGCGTCTATATAGTTGCGCACCTTCCGGGCCAGTGGCGAGCCGGATGGAGCGAACGAAGTAATCAGTCAGGATGGTGGCATGTCTGCACAACCGGTAGATATACAAATTTTTGGTCGTTCTTTGAGAGTAAATTGTCCGCCTGAACAGCAGGATGCACTAAATCTTGCCGCAGAGGACCTCAATCAACGGTTGCAAGATTTAAAAGTTCGCACTAGAGTCACAAATACAGAGCAACTGGTGTTCATCGCCGCGTTAAATATCTGCCACGAGCTGGCGCAAGAGAAAGGTAAAACGCGAGACTACGCAGCAAACATGGAACAACGTATCCGCATGCTGCAGCAGACGATTGAACAGGCTTTAGTTGAGCAGGGTCGCATTACCGACCGCCAGGGCCCTAAATTCGAATAATACTTCATGGTTCTCATGCCAGAGCAACGATGAAGTCCTGTTTCTCTGAGATGTTTGCAAGCGGGCCAGTCCCCTGAGCCGATATTTCATACCAACAGAGTGTGACGCTCTGTAGCCTGTGAGCATGCTCGGTTCGTCCGAGAAGCCTGATGGTTGCGACGGCATACTCACCTTGAACCAAGGGTTCAAGGGTTACAGCCTGCGGCGGCATCTCGGAGATCTCTTTTCTGTTTTATCCGGCATCATTTCAGGTAGTAGCGTCAGCCGAGACTGCGGCTGCTACCTGAAGCCAGTCCCCCTCCCCTTCTTTTGCATGTTATAGTCAGCGCAAGCTAACCCACTCTTTAGGGGGATCCTGTGTCCGCTATCGATTATTCCGAACGCCAGCTGCTGCGTCAGCATATCCGCCATCTGCGCCGGCATCTGACGCCTGAACAGCAGAGTGAAGCGGCCGAACAGCTGGCTGAGCACGCGATTAACCTGGCACCTGTCTCAGCGGCACAAAGCATTGCGCTGTTTCTCTCTACCGACGGTGAAATCAATACCCGCCCGCTGATTGCCCGTCTCTGGCAGCAAAAAAAAGCGGTTTATCTGCCGGTACTGCATCCGTTTGCGCCAGGCAACCTGCTGTTTTTGCGTTATACCCCTGAGACGCAGCTGGTCATGAATAAGCTGCGCATTCCGGAGCCGCCACTGGATATTACGCAGATGACGACGCTGGATCGACTGGATGTCATGCTGGTTCCGCTGGTGGCGTTTGATGAGAGTGGACAACGGCTGGGGATGGGCGGCGGCTTTTACGATCGCACGCTGCAGAACTGGCAGCGCCACGGCTGTCTGCCGATTGGCATTGCCCACGACTGCCAGCGCGTTGAGGCGCTGCCGGCAGCCGCATGGGACATCCCGCTACCCGCCGTGCTGACGCCGGCAAAGCTGTGGCAGTGGGATGCTTCGTTCTGACGGGCATATGCCCGTCACTAATCAGTAAAGCAGGCGCGCGCGCATAGTGCTCGGAATAGCGCGCATGAGCTGCAGCGCTTTATCCGCCACATCTTTTTCCGCATCGATATCAATCACCACGTAACCAAGCTGTGGCGAGGTCTGCAGGAACTGCGCCGCGATATTGATATTCTGCTCAGCGAAAATCTGGTTGATGGCGGTAAGAATGCCCGGACGGTTTTCGTGAATGTGCAGCAGACGGCTGGCGCTGGCACCGTGCATCGGCAGTGATACCTCCGGAAAATTAACCGCAGAGAGCGTCGAGCCGTTGTCGGAGTATTTTGCCAGCTTACCCGAGACTTCCAGGCCGATATTCTCCTGCGCTTCCTGCGTTGAACCGCCAATGTGCGGCGTCAGAATAACGTTATCAAACTCGCACAGCGGTGAATTAAACGGATCGCTGTTGGTTGCCGGTTCGGTCGGGAAGACGTCAATAGCCGCACCCGCCAGATGTTTGCTGGAGAGCGCATGGCACAGCGCCGGAATATCGATAACGGTGCCGCGTGCGGCGTTGATCAGCAGCGCGCCCGGCTTCATCAGCGCCAGCTCTTCCGCGCCAATCATGTTCTGGGTTGAGGCGGTCTCCGGCACATGCAGGCTGACCACATCACTCATATTGAGCAGATCCGACAGGTGGCGCACCTGCGTGGCATTCCCCAGCGGCAGCTTGTTTTCAATATCGTAAAAGAAAACGTGCATTCCCAGGCCTTCAGCCAGCACGCCGAGCTGCATGCCGATGTGACCATAACCAATGATACCCAGCTTTTTGCCGCGCGCTTCATAGGAGCCGGTTGCTACTTTGTTCCAGATACCGCGATGCGCTTTGGCGTTCGCTTCCGGAATGCCGCGCAGCATCAGCAGCATCTCGCCAATCACCAGCTCAGCAACGGAGCGGGTGTTAGAGAAAGGGGCGTTAAAGACCGGAATACCGCGCCGGGCAGCGGCGTTGAGATCGACCTGATTAGTGCCGATACAGAAGCAGCCTACCGCGACCAGTTTTTCTGCGGCGGCGAAGATCTCTTCCGTGAGCTGGGTGCGGGAGCGGATACCGATAAAGTGCGCATCACGGACAGAGGCTTTCAGCGACTCCGCATCCAGCGCCCCTTTGTGAAACTCAATGTTGGTATAGCCTGCCGCGCGCAGATTATCCAGCGCGCTCTGATGCACGCCCTCCACCAGCAGAAATTTAATTTTGTCTTTATCCAGTGATACCTTTGCCATTTCCCGACCCTATTCAGAATTCAACGTGGAGTGCCATAAGATTACCTTCTGCCAAAATAACAAATTCTGGCAATGCGGCAATACAAACGATTGCGACCACGGCAGCACGCCCCGGCTTTCAGGCAGCACAAATCCATACAAAATCGCAGGAAGCTAGGAGCAGAGAGCAGGAATCGGCTCTCCATGCTCTGTTTGTGACATAAGTCACCAAATTCAGGCTGATAAAGAAAAGCAGAATTAGCCGGGGGAAAAACGGCGCGTCAGGCGCGCCGGAGAGATCATTTGAGAATGGTTTTGACGCCATCCGGTGTGCCAATCAGCGCGACATCAGCGCCGCGCGTGGCAAACAGGCCGACCGTGACCACGCCCGCCAGCGCGTTGATGTTTTTTTCCATCGCGACAGGATCAAGGATCTGCAGATTGTGCACGTCGAGGATGATATTGCCATTATCGGTCACCACCTGCTGCCGATACTCCGGCTGGCCACCAAGCTTAACCAGCTCGCGCGCGACATAAGCACGCGCCATCGGGATCACCTCAACCGGAAGCGGGAAACGGCCAAGGATATCAACTTCTTTAGACGCATCCGCGATACAGATAAACTTTCGCGCGACCGCCGCCACAATTTTCTCGCGCGTCAGCGCCGCGCCACCGCCCTTGATCATCTGCATATGCGGGTTGATCTCATCGGCACCATCAACATAGACCGCGATATCGTCCACGTCGTTAAGATCGAAAACCGGTATGCCCAGCGATTTCAGCTTCAGGGTGGAGGCTTCAGAGCTGGAGACCGCCCCCTCAATCTGGTGCTTCATGGTGGCCAGCGCGTCGATAAAATGCGCGGCCGTTGAGCCGGTGCCTACGCCAACAATGGTGCCTGGCTGCACATACTGCAGCGCCGCCCACCCTACCGCTTTTTTCAGTTCATCCTGGGTCATGGTATGTTTAAAACCTGTGCGACATCAAAGTGCGCGTAGTATAAAACAACGCGCTGTAAAAGTGCGCGACTCACGCACCACCGATTTTTACCTTTGGAAGCCAGTCCGCAAAAATGCACCCGCCGCACAGCGCGGCCATTTTGTGGCATAGTACTTTCCACCCTGAACGAGAGAGAACAATAATGAAACGCCCGGATTACCGTACGCTTCAGGCGCTGGATGCAGTGATTCGCGAGCGCGGCTTTGAACGCGCCGCACAGAAGCTTTGTATTACCCAGTCAGCCGTATCGCAGCGTATCAAACAGCTGGAAAACCTGTTTGGTCAGCCGCTGCTGGTGCGCACCGTTCCGCCCCGCCCGACTGAGCAGGGGCAGAAGCTGCTGGCGCTGCTGCATCAGGTTGAGCTGCTGGAAGAGGAGTGGCTGGGTGACGATCAGAGCGGAACCACGCCGCTGCTGCTCTCGCTGGCGGTGAACGCCGACAGTCTGGCTACCTGGCTGCTGCCGGCGCTGAAAGATGTGCTGGCGGACTCCCCGGTGCGGCTGAATCTGCAGGTAGAAGATGAAACGCGTACGCAGGAACGTCTGCGCCGCGGCGAAGTGGTGGGCGCCGTGAGTATCCAGCCGCAGCCGCTGCCGAGCTGCCTGGTCGATCAGCTGGGAGCGCTCGACTATCTGTTCTGCGCCTCACCCGATTTTGCCGCCCGCTATTTTCCCAACGGCGTGACGCGATCAGCTTTGCTGAAGGCGCCGGCGGTGGCCTTTGACCATCTGGATGATATGCATCAGGCGTTTTTGCAGCAGAATTTCGATCTGTCACCGGGCAGCGTACCCTGCCATATCGTTAACTCGTCAGAGGCGTTTGTGCAGCTGGCGCGGCAGGGATCGGTCTGCTGTATGATCCCGCATCTGCAGATTGAGCGCGAACTGGCGCAGGGTGAGCTGGTGGATCTGACGCCGGGACTCTATCAGCGCCGGATGCTCTACTGGCACCGCTTTGCGCCCGAGAGTCGCCTGATGCGCAGCGTCACCGACGCGCTGATTGCTCACGGGCATCGGGTGCTGCGTCAGGATGAGGTCACGGTCTGAGCATAGCGCAGCGGCAGATGCCGCTGCGGCTGTCAGCTATCAGGGCGTCGTGGCGTTCGGTTTGATTTCAAACACCACATCGACCTGATCGTCAAAGTGAATACTCTGCTGTTCGTACGTCTGCTGCGCGGTGGTATCCGCTGGCGCGGCGGCAGCTTTATACATGCGCGCCATCGGCATCGGCTGATAGTTGGCTACGTGATAGCGAACGCTGTAGACCGGGCCCAGCTTCGCGTTAAAGCCTTCTGCCAGCGCGCTGGCCTGCTGCGTCGCGTTAGCAATCGCGGCTTTACGCGCCTGCTCTTTATAGCTTTCTGCGTCTGCCACACCCAGCTCAACGGTGCGGATTTCGTTCAGGCCCGACTTCAGTGCGCCATCCAGCAGATCGTTCAGCTTGTCCAGCTGACGCAGTGTCACTTCCACCTGGCGTACCGCGCGGTAGCCTTTCAGTACCGACTTACCCTCTTTGGTGTAGTCATATTCTGGCTGGGTGCTCAGGTTAGCCGCATCGATATCTTTCTTTTCGATACCGCTCTTTTGCAGAAAATCAAAATATTGCGCCACGCGCGCGTCAGCCTGTTTTTTAGCATCGGCAGCTTCTTTGGAGGCGACGCTGACCATAATTGAGAGCGTCGCCATATCGGGACGCGCATCAACGCTCGCCTGGCCGGAAGTGACCACGTGCGGTCCCTCAGGCACTTCTCCGGCCTGTACCATGCCCGACAGTGCGCCAGTGCTCATTGCGGCGACCAGCGCCAGTGCTTTCAGTTTCACAAACTCCTCCTTGGAAATCGGGTTACCGGCTGCCACTATGGCGAAACCGCTACCGCTTTACTATGCGTGATGCTCTGAGTTTACGCAGACAGAAAAGTTCGTTCGCGCTGCGTTTTAACCTGCTGCCGGCTGCAAACTTATCACTACAGAGTTGCTAAAAACAGCATTGTGCGTTTCGCTTGATGGATACTCTCTGTTTCCAGGAGTCCTGCCCATGGCGCACGATCCCTCAAGCCCTGGCGCGCCTGCTGCTGGCGTGCGCGTCGGGCGCACGCGTTTTCTGATGCTGGCGCTGGTGTTTGTGAACATCATTATCAACTATATGGATCGCGCTAATCTGGCCGTGGCAGCGCCCGCGTTGAGCGCTGAGTTACAGCTCACTCCGCTGCAGATGGGGCTGATTTTTTCTGCGTTTGGCTGGATCTACGCCGCACTGCAGATCCCGGGGGGCTGGCTGATTGATCGACTCGGTGCGCGTATGGTGTATGGCGTGGCGATGATCGGCTGGTCGCTAATCACCCTGCTGCACGTCTGCGCCAGCAGCGTGGCGGCGCTGGTCGGGCTGCGGCTTGGCGTCGGCGCGTTTGAAGCGCCGGTAATGCCAGCGAATAACCGTATTATTTCAGGCTGGTTTCCTCTGCATGAGCGTGCCAGCGCCATTGGCATTTACTCCTCGGCGCAGTTCGCGGGTCTCGCCTGCGTTACGCCGCTGCTGTTTCATATTGAAGCGGCATTTGGCTGGCGCGGGCTGTTCGCTATCACCGGGCTGACCGGCATTCTGTGGGCGGGCGTCTGGTTTGCGCTCTATCGCGAGCCTGGCGAACATAAACGGGTATCAGCCGCAGAGCGCGCCTGGCTGCTGGAGAACGGCGCGCTGCCCGACAGCGCATCGGCCGGGCGCACACCGCTACGCCTGAGTGACGTGCAGCAGATGCTGTGCAACCGCAGACTGCTGGGCATCTGTCTGGGCCAGTTTTCTATTTCCGCCACATTCTGGTTCTTTCTGACGTGGTTTCCGACCTATCTGGTCCGGTACCGGCATATGGATTTCATTAAAAGCGGCTATGTCGCCTCGCTGCCTTATCTGGCGGCGTTTTGTGGCGTACTGCTGGCGGGATTTATCTCCGATTATCTGCTGCGGCGCGGCGTTTCAGCCAGCGTAGCGCGCAAGCTGCCGATACTGCTCGGGCTGACGATGACCCTGTTTATCCTCGGAGCCAACTATACGGATAACACCACGCTGATCGTGCTATTTATGTCGCTGGCTTTTTTTGGCAACGGGCTGGCAACCATTACCTGGGTTTTTGTCACCACGCTGGCACCGCGTCATCTGGTCGGGCTGGCAGGCGGGATGTTTAACTTTACCGGTGCGCTCTCCGCGATTGTGGTGCCGATTGCAATTGGCGCGCTGATCGACGGCAGTGATTTTGCTCCGGCGCTGATATTCATCGCCGCCCTGGCGCTGGTGGGGATCGGCAGCTATCTGTTTATCGTTGGCCGCCCCGATGAGATTACTGCTCGCCGGTGATCTTCTGCGCCAGCTTTTTCAGCTGCGCCACCCGCTGCGCCAGATGCTCGTCATCCCGCTGCCAGATTTTAGCAAACGCCAGCGCCGCGCGATTATGATTGATCGGCAGTGCCATACCAATCTCACCATCATCACGCTGCCAGATGAGATGATCGCTCTGGCGTTTGCGCGCCAGCAGAGGCGCCATCTGCGTCCACTGCGCTGCGGCAAAACGCGGCTGCAGCTGCACATCAGGCTCTGCGGCCAGCAGCGCTATGCCAATCACCGACTGCCACGCCGGCAGCATGCGAAATCCGGCCAGCGCCTGACTGGTACGGGTGCGTTCACCGGGCTCTGAGTGCCAGATATAGATGACCTGATCTTCCCACAGCACGCCCAGCGCCACCACGATATCGGGCGGTGCATAGAGCTCCAGCTGCGGCAGCGCCTGCGCAAACAGCGAGGAACCCCGAATCGCCTGCGCCGCCAGCGCGTGAACCCCCGGCCCTGGCAGGTATCGACGCTGCTCATCCTGAACGGTGAGGCCGATCGACGCCATGGTCATCAGCAGACGGTTAACGCGCGTGCTGTTCATTCCCATCTGACGCGCCAGCTCACGCCCGCCAATGGCTCTGTCGCTGGAGACCAGGTACTGCAGGCAGCGGATACCGTCAATCAGGCTCTGGTTAGGTTGAGAAGACATCGGTCACCTCCGGGCGCTAAAAACTCAATCTTAGCAGCCTCGTCGCGTCAATAATGCCCCCTGCGCGTTTTACTTTTTAATCCGTCAGCGCCTGATGCGCCAGCTGGAAAGCGATAAGCCACATGACGCTGCCGACCAGCAGGTTGATGATGCGCTGCGCGCGCGCGGTGCGCAGCCGGGGCGACAGCCAGGCCGCCAGCAGCGCCAGACCATAAAACCAGATTACGGAGGCGCTGACGGTGCCCAGCGCGAACCAGCGGCGGGCATCGGCCGAGGGCAGCTGACTGCCGAGGCTGCCCAGCACCACAAACGTATCCAGATAGACATGCGGATTGAGCCAGGTCACCGCCAGCATCGTGGCGACGATGCGCCAGCGCCCCTGTTTCAGCGCGCTGTCCTGCTCCAGCGCAATACCGCCGCGCCATGCGCTGCGTAACGCTCCCCAGCCATACCAGAGCAGAAACGCAACGCCAGCCCAGGTGATCAGCATCAGCAGCAGCGGTGACTGATGCAGCAGCGCGCTGCCGCCAAATATGCCGCCGCAGATCAGCGCAATATCGCTCAGGGTACAGAGCGTGGCAGTCATCAGATGATAGTGGCGCTTGATGCCCTGATTCATAACAAAGGCGTTTTGCGGGCCCAGCGGCAAAATCAGTGCAGCGCCCAGCGCCAGCCCCTGCAGATAAATTGATAACACGTTGAATAACCTGAAAAGAGAAGAGGATGGACGCAGTATATCGGCCGGAGAGTATTAGCGGAAATTGAAAGATTTAATCGGTCATTAGCGTTGTTAATAAGAAAGGCACCCGCAGGTGCCTTACGCTAACGTTATTTAGTCAGGTTAACCGGCTGCTCCTGCGCCTCACCCTTAACCTGGTGCAGATGCACATCCATCTGCGGATAAGGGATGCCGATGCCGTGCGCATCCAGGGTACGCTTAAAGTTTTTCATCAGATCCCAGTAAACGTTCTGCAGGTCGCCGCTTTTGCTCCAGCAGCGCACGACAAAGTTCAGTGACGAAGCCGCCAGCTCGTTCAGGCCAATCTGAATACCCATATCTTTCAGCACGCGCTCATCCGCTTCCACAACTTCGCGCAGCAGATCGATTACCTGATCGACATCCGCGTCGTAGGCCACGCCGATAATAAATTCGTTGCGGCGGATCGGCTCACGGGAGAAGTTAACGATATTGCTGGCGATAATTTTACCGTTCGGCACCACCACCATTTTACCGTCCGCGCTTTTCAGCGTGGTTGAGAAGATCTGCACATTCTGAACGGTACCCATCACACCACCGAGGTCAACAAATTCGCCGGTGCGGAATGGACGGAAAGTCACCAGCAGTACCCCTGCGGCAAGGTTAGAGAGCGAGCCCTGCAGTGCCAGGCCTACGGCCAGACCCGCTGCACCCAGCACGGCGATAACTGACGCGGTCTGTACACCCACCCGCCCCAGCGCTGCGATGATAGTAAATGCGATAACGCCATAGCGGACTAAGGCTGAGAGAAAATCTGCCACGGTCGCATCGATGTGGCGTGCCACCAGCAGACGATTCACGCCGTTTGAAACAATACGCGCGATAATCATACCCACGATAATAATCGCAATTGCTGCCACGATATTGACCGCATAGCTCAGGATCAGCGCCTGGTTACGCACCAGCCATCCACCTGCACTGTTAATGCCATTTACGACATTTAAATCTTCCATTTGTCAGCCCTGTTGTTGAGTTTCCCGCAGGAAATTACAAAAACGGCCAGATTGACTCCGGCACTCCAGGCTTCAAGGTTAAACAAAAACAGCATGAAGCGCCAAAATTAAGCTGATTTAACATTGTATTGAGGGAAAAACGTACCGGAATTGATGCAGATTAGCGCAGCACAGACCTGCAGGTTGCTGGTACGTATGCGGCAAAGTATGGCGGGCTGGCGTGTGGTTTTGTCGGGAAGAGAGTACGGTGCCGCATCGTGAAAAGCACATAAAAAAGGCCCCAATGGGGCCTTTTTACTGCAGCGGACTTACAGTACGTCGACTGCGTTCAGCTCTTTGAACGCCTGCTCTAAGCGCACAACCATTGAAGATTGTGCTGCACGCAGCCAGACGCGTGGATCGTAGTATTTCTTGTTCGGGCTATCCGGGCCGTTCGGGTTGCCCAGCTGCGACTGCAGGTACGCTTCGTTAGATTTGTAGTACTGCAGAATACCGTCCCAGGTTGCCCACTGGGTATCGGTATCGATGTTCATTTTGATCACACCGTAGCTGATTGACTCTTCAATCTCTGCTGCGGAAGAGCCGGAACCGCCGTGGAACACGAAGTCCAGCGCGTTATGTTCCAGACCATGCTTCTCACACACATATTTCTGTGAGTCGCGCAGGATGGTTGGGGTCAGCTTCACGTTGCCTGGCTTGTACACGCCGTGCACGTTGCCGAAAGAGGCGGCGATAGTGAAACGCGGGCTGATTTTGCTCAGCTCGGTGTAGGCGTAATCCACATCTTCAGGCTGGGTGTAGAGAGCTGAAGCGTCCATATGGCTGTTGTCCACGCCATCTTCTTCACCGCCGGTGCAGCCGAGTTCGATTTCCAGCGTCATGTCGATTTTCGCCATACGCGCCAGATATTTGCTGGAGATTTCGATGTTCTCTTCCAGCGACTCTTCAGAGAGGTCGATCATGTGTGAAGAGAACAGCGGCTTACCGGTTTTTTTGAAGTGCTCTTCACCGGCATCCAGCAGACCGTCGATCCACGGCAGCAGTTTTTTCGCACAGTGGTCAGTGTGCAGAATAACCGGCACACCATACTGCTCAGCCATCAGATGCACATGGTGCGCACCGGCGATAGCGCCGAAAATTGCCGCGCCCTGAGGTTTGTCGGTTTTGAAACCTTTACCGGCGATAAATGCAGCACCGCCGTTAGAGAACTGAACGATGACCGGCGCTTTAACTTTGGCAGCAGCTTCCAGTACCGCGTTGATGGAGTCCGTGCCGACGCAGTTAACTGCAGGCAGAGCGAATTTGTGCTCCTTCGCTACCTTGAAGACTTTCTGAACGTCATCACCAGTGACAACGCCGGGTTTTACGAAATCAAAAATTTTAGACATGGTTGTGTCCCGTTTCGTTACCGTTCATTCCCGAAGGGAATGGGATTTATTTGCCCCGCTCGGGGCCAGTTTTAAGGCAGCGCCGGAGCGCTGCCCCCAGAATTACTGCTTAGCGCGCTCTTCCAGCATCGCCACCGCAGGCAGCTTTTTGCCTTCCACGAACTCCAGGAATGCACCGCCACCGGTTGAGATGTAAGAGATCTTCTCTTCGATACCGAACAGATCGATAGCCGCCAGAGTGTCGCCGCCGCCTGCTACAGAGAACGCGTCGCTGTCGGCAATTGCATTGGCCACAATTTCGGTGCCTTTACGGAAGTTAGGGAACTCAAAGACGCCTACCGGGCCGTTCCACAGAATGGTTTTGGCCTCTTTCAGGATCTTCGCCATGTTCTGTGCGGTTTCATCACCGAAGTCCATAATCTCTTCGTTATCCTGCACTTCTGAAACCTTTTTCACGGTAGAAGGTGCAGTTTCAGAGAATTCCGTGCCTACGCGGGAATCGGTCGGCACCGGAATACCGTACTGGTCACGCAGGCCTTTGGCCGCTTCAACGAAGTCCGGCTCATAGAGTGATTTACCGACCTTGTTGTCGATAGCCACAAAGGTGTTGGCGATGCCGCCGCCCACAATCACGGTATCCGCAATTTTTACCAGCGACTGCAGCACATCAAATTTAGTCGATACTTTTGAACCGCCGACTACGGCAACCAGCGGACGCTCCGGGTTGCTCATGACTTTACCCAGCGCTTCCAGCTCAGCAGAGAGCAGCGGGCCTGCGCAGGCGACTGGCGCAAACTTGCCCACGCCGTGAGTCGAAGCCTGCGCGCGGTGCGCGGTACCAAACGCATCCATCACAAAGACGTCACACAGCGCGGCATACTTCTTCGCCAGCGTCTCGTCATCTTTCTTTTCGCCTTTGTTAAAACGCACGTTTTCCAGCACGACCAGCTCGCCAGCACCCACTTCCACGCCGTCAAGATACTCTTTCGCCAGCGTAACCTGGGTACCGTTCAGTTTTTCTTTCAGGTAGTTAACAACCGGCAGCAGCGAGAACTCTTCGTTATATTCACCTTCGGTCGGACGACCAAGGTGAGAGGTAACCATCACTTTCGCGCCCTGTTTCAGTGCCGCTTCGATGGTTGGCAGGGAAGCACGGATACGTGCGTCAGATGTCACTTTTCCTTCTTTCACTGGCACGTTCAGATCGGCACGGATCAGAACACGCTTACCAGCAAGGTCCAGATCGGTCATCTTAATTACAGACATGGTGAATCCTCTCGTTGATTCTCGTAAGTTTTGCCAGACGCCATCCGCGTCTTACCTGAAACCGCTTGCGGCCATTGCTAACGTAGTATCGATCATCCGGTTAGCAAAGCCCCATTCGTTGTCACACCAGACCAGCGTCTTGATCAGGTGATGACCGCTGACCCGCGTCTGCGTACCATCAACGATGGCACTGTGCGGATCGTGGTTAAAATCTACTGAGACTAACGGTAATTCCGTATAGTCAACTATACCACGAAATGCCCCTGCTGATGCGTTTTGCAGCAGCGCATTGACCTCACACGCCTTTACCGCCGCCCGTACCGAGACGCTCAGATCAATCGCCGTCACGTTGATAGTGGGTACGCGCACCGCTATCGCTTCGAAGCGATCGTTGAATTTCGGAAAAATGCGGGTGATGCCGGCAGCCAGCCGCGTATCGACCGGAATGATCGACTGACTCGCTGCCCGGGTGCGGCGCAGATCGCTGTGATAGGCGTCGATCACCTGCTGATCGTGCATGGCTGAGTGGATCGTGGTCACAGTGCCGGACTCGATCCCAAAGGCATCATCCAGCAGCTTGATCACCGGAATAATGCAGTTGGTGGTACAGGATGCGTTAGACACAATGCGGTCAGTTTGTTTAAGAGCCTGTTCGTTTACGCCGAACACCACGGTTGCATCCAGATCGTTGCCGCCCGGATGCGAAAACAGGACTTTTCTGGCGCCCGCCTGCAGATGCGCCTCACCGTCGGCGCGGCTGCCGTAAACGCCGGTGCAATCCAGCACCACATCAACATCCAGCTGCTGCCACGGCAGCGTGCCGATCTCAGCCTGATGCAGGATGCGGATAGTGTCCTCCCCTACCCACAGCAGATCGCGCTCCTGCCGCACGTCGAAGGCGAAGCGACCGTGGCTGGTATCGTACTTCAGCAGATGCGCCATACCGGCGGCGTCTGCCAGCTCGTTAATCGCCACAACTGTAATTTCCGCCCGGCGTCCCGTTTCATAGAGCGCACGCAACACATTGCGCCCGATACGACCAAAGCCATTGATAGCAATACGAATGGTCATCGCTTTTCCTGCAACTGCACCTCTGAAATGTGCCAGATACCTTGAGCGTTTCATGCCATTTTGTACAGGTAATTCTTACGCAGCGCCTGGAGCATTGCTGAGAGATATCCTGCTAACTGAAACGGTTCAGCCAGAATAAAGCATGCGAGGAATAACCGGAATGATTGCGATCAAGGATGGTGATGATTATTGGATCTGCGTCACAAAAATGCAGCGATTAATCGATTACTGCAGGAATAATTGAAACGTTTCAGGTGGAGAAGGCGAAGAAAATAAAACAGGGCGCGCATCAATGCGCACCCTGTGGTTCACAATATCTGATCTGGTAACCCGCCCTTTAAGGCGACTCCGGATTACAGAATAGATTTTGCGGTATTAACCACATTCTCAACGGTAAAGCCGAACTCTTTAAACAGCAGCTCTGCCGGTGCAGATTCACCAAATGAGGTCATACCCACGACCGCACCGTGCAGGCCGGTATATTTAAACCAGTAATCGGCAATACCCGCTTCAATGGCAACGCGTGCGCCAACCGCTTTCGGCAGCACCGCTTCACGGTAGGCGGCATCCTGCTTATCAAACGCATCCGTTGATGGCATGGAGACCACGCGCACATTGCGGCCTTCGCTGCTGAGTTTGTCAGCGGCAGCTACCGCCAGCTCAACTTCAGAGCCGGTAGCGATCAGGATCAGTTCCGGCGTGCCGTTGCAATCTTTCAGCACATAGCCACCGCGTACCACGTTTGCCAGCTGCTCAGCGGTACGATCCTGCTGCGCCAGGTTCTGGCGGGAGAAGATCAGCGCTGACGGGCCATCGACGCGCTCAATGGCATATTTCCACGCGACAGCAGACTCAACCTGGTCACAGGGACGCCACAGGCTCATGTTTGGCGTCGTACGCAGGCTGGCCATCTGCTCAACCGGCTGGTGCGTCGGGCCATCTTCACCCAGACCGATAGAGTCGTGGGTATAAACCATGATCTGACGGATCTTCATCAGCGCCGCCATACGCGCTGCGTTGCGGGCATACTCAACAAACATCAGGAAGGTCGCGGTATAAGGCAGGAAACCGCCGTGCAGCGCAAGGCCGTTGGCAATCGCGGTCATACCAAACTCACGCACGCCGTAATGGATATAGTTACCCGCTGCGCCTTCATTGATCGGTTTAGAACCGGACCACATAGTCAGATTGCTGGGTGCCAGATCGGCAGAACCACCGAGGAACTCCGGCAGCAGCTTGCCAAAAGCTTCAATCGCATTCTGCGAGGCTTTACGGCTGGCGATTTTAGCCGGGTTCGCCTGCAGCTGCTCAATAAACTGCTGCGACTCCGCCTGCCAGTTAGCCGGCAGCTCATTGTTAACGCGACGTGTAAACTCTTCAGCCAGCGCCGGGAAAGCCGCCTTATAAGCTGCAAATTTCTCATTCCACGCTGACTCTTTCGCCTGGCCCGCCTCTCTGGCATCCCACTGCGCATAGATATCGGCCGGGATCTCAAACGGCGCGTGGCTCCAGCCCAGCTGCTTGCGCGTCAGCGCAATTTCATCGTCGCCCAGCGGCGCGCCGTGTGAATCGTGCGTGCCCGCTTTGTTAGGTGAACCGAAACCGATAACGGTTTTACACATCAGCAGTGACGGCTTGTCAGAGACGCGCTTCGCCTCTTCCACCGCCTGTTTGATCGCTTCTGCGTCGTGACCATCCACGCCGCGCACAACATGCCAGCCGTAGGCTTCAAAACGTGCTGCGGTGTCGTCGGAGAACCAGCCATCAACGTGACCATCAATGGAGATACCGTTGTCGTCATAGAACGCGACCAGCTTGCCCAGCTTCAGCGTACCGGCAATAGAGCAGACTTCGTGCGAAATCCCTTCCATCATGCAGCCGTCACCCATGAAAACATAGGTATGGTGGTCTACGATATCATGACCCGGACGGTTGAACTGTGCGGCCAGCGTGCGCTCGGCGATCGCAAAGCCCACGGCGTTGGCGATACCCTGACCCAGCGGGCCGGTTGTGGTTTCCACGCCTGGCGTGTAGCCATATTCCGGGTGACCTGGGGTTTTAGAGTGCAGCTGGCGGAAGTTCTGCAGCTCGCTCATTGGCAGATCGTAGCCGGCAAGGTGCAGCAGGCTGTAGATCAGCATAGAGCCATGCCCGTTCGAGAGCACGAAGCGGTCGCGGTCAGCCCACTGCGGGTTAACCGGGTTGTGGTTCAGGAAGTCGCGCCACAGCACTTCAGCGATATCCGCCATGCCCATCGGGGCACCCGGGTGTCCCGATTTAGCTTTCTGTACTGCGTCCATACTTAACGCACGAATGGCGTTGGCAAGCTCTTTACGAGAGGGCATGTTCTACTCCAGATCGGATTAAGGCTCCGCCGCGCTTAACGTATTGTAATTAATCAGTTATAAGGCGAAGCGTGAAAGAAGTCGCCCATCAATGTACATGAAAATCGGCACAAAAGTACATGCATCCGCGTGCTAATTATCATGGCTGCGATTGCATTTTAAGCCGCGTCTGCTAGCAACCGCGAAACGGGCGCGCTATAAACATCGGGTTTATACATCTGGCCTGCTTTCAGGTGTCTGTTTTTACGACGAGTTACTTAAAGGATGATGATATGAAAATCCGGGCTACGGTTACGGCAATCGGAATGGCAGCGCTACTGAGCGGCTGTCAGGGGTTTGATAACAACGCGCTGCTGCAGTCGGGCGCGCAGGCCTATCAGGCCTATTCGCTCAGTGATGCGCAGGTAAAACAGCTGAGTGACCAGTCCTGTGCACAAATGGATAAAGACAATCAGGTCGCGGCGGCAAACAGCAGCTATCAGCAGCGTCTGAATAAGATCGCTGCCGCGCTGGGCGACAATATCAACGGCACGCCGGCGAACTATAAGGTGTACGTCACCAAAGATGTCAACGCCTGGGCGATGGCCAACGGCTGCATCCGCGTTTACAGCGGCCTAATGGATATGATGACCGATAATGAAGTGGAAGGCGTACTGGGCCATGAGATGGGTCACGTCGCGCTGGGCCACACGCGCAAAGCGATGCAGGTTGCCTTTGCCACCGAAGCCGCACGCGGTGCTGCCGCCTCGGTCGGCGGTATTATTGGTTCGCTGTCGCAGTCGCAGCTGGGCGATATCGGCGAGAAGCTGGTTAACGCGCAGTTCTCGCAGACTCAGGAGTCGCAGGCAGATGACTACTCATATGATCTGCTGAAAAAGCGCGGCATCAACCCGCTCGGTTTAGCCACCAGCTTTGAGAAGCTGGCGAAGATGGATCAGGGGCATCAGAGTTCAATGTTTGACTCCCATCCTGATTCAGAAGCGCGCGCGCAGCATATCCGCGATCGTATCGCCGCAGACGGCAAATAAGCACCTGCTGCAGCCCTCCTCCCGCCGGGAGAAGGGCTGCCACTATCAGCCTTTGTTCGCTGCCTGCACGTGCAGCATATCCAGCGCCAGCGTAGCCGCCGCCAGCGCGGTGAGATCGGCGTGATCGTAGCCTGGCGCCACCTCAACCAGATCCATGCCGACAATATTCATTCCCTGCAGACCGCGCACCAGTTTGGTCGCTTTGTCGCTGCTCAGGCCGCCAATCACTGGCGTACCGGTGCCTGGCGCGTGCGCCGGATCGAGGCAGTCGATATCAAACGTCAGGTAGACCGGCAGGTCGCCCACGGTGCGCTTCACCTCGGCCAGAATATCATCCACGCTGCGATCGTTAACCTGCGCCGCGTCCAGCACGTTAAAGCCCAGACTCTTATCAAATTCAGTACGAATACCGATCTGCACCGAGTGCTGCGGATCGATCAGCCCCTCTTTTGGCGCAGTGAAAAACATGGTGCCGTGGTCAAACGTCGGGCCGTTAGAGTAGGTGTCGGTATGCGCATCAAAATGCACCAGCGCCATTTTGCCGAAATGCTTCGCGTGAGCGCGCAGCAGCGGCAGCGTAATGTAGTGGTCACCGCCAAAGGTCAGCATGCGCTTGCCGCTGGCCAGCAGTTTTTCCGCATGCGCCTGCAGTTTGTCTGAGAGATCCTGCGAGTCGCCAAATGCGTAAACCAGGTCACCGCAGTCCACGACATTCAGGCGCTGACGCAGATCAAACTCCCACGGCCAGCGGCACCCTTCCCACGCCAGGTTAGTGGAGATCTGACGAATCGCGCCCGGCCCCAGACGGCTGCCCGGACGGCCCGACGTCGCGGCGTCAAACGGTATACCGGTGATCACCCACTCAGCATCGCTGTCATACGGCTGGAAGTTGAGCGGAAAACGCATGAAGCCAAAGGCGTTGGAAACCAGGGAGTTGTCATACTGATTGCCCAGGGTGTTATACATAATTCATCCTCTTTACGTCAGGCAGCACCGGCCTGGTTTTGGGTCAGATATAAAAAAATCCCTTCCGCGTCGTTAGGCCCGACGAGGAAGGGATTGATGGCGTGATTATCGCCGGGAATATACTCCCCCTGCAATCCTCATCCGCTTAGCGCTCGCGCATCGCCTCTTCAGCTTTATTGAACGGCTTAACCAGATAATCCATCACGGTTTTCTCTCCGGTTTTGATATCCACCGTGGAGACCATGCCGGGCGTGATAGAAAAGCGCCGGCCCGCTTTGTTCTGCACATAGTCGTTATCGGTGCGGATAAATACCCGATAGTAGTAGATCTCTGGTTTCACCTCATCCTGGATAGTGTCAGGTGAGATGCTCTCTACTACGCCATTGAGACCGCCATAGATGGCGTAATCGTAGGCGGAGATCTTCACCACCGCGCGCTGCCCCGGATGGATAAAGGCGATATCGCGCGGCGACAGGCGCGCCTCCACCAGCAGCCGGTCGTTGAGCGGGACAATGTTCATCAGCTCGCCGTTGGGCGGCACCACGCCGCCGACCGTGGAGACTTTGATATTTTTGACAATGCCGCGCATCGGGGCGCGGATCGTCAGTCGCGTCACCGTATCTTCGCGCCCTTTAATCACTTCCGCGAGGCTGTCCGCTTCCGCGCTCGCTTTGGCCAGCTCTTCACGCGCCTGAACATAATATTGCGAACGCATATCGGTCAGCTTCAGCTCCAGATCGGATTTTTCACGCTGCAGGCGCAGCACCTCCACGTTACTGGCTGCCCCGCTCTTTGCCAGCCGCTGCGTAATCGCCAGCTCGCGGTTAGCCAGCGCCAGCGACGCCTTAAACTGCTTCGTCGCGTCGTTGAGCTGTGCCCGCTTAGTATTATAGAGACGGGTTTCTGCCGCGATCAGATCGGGCCAGCCGCTAAGCTCATCCGGAAAGGTCAGCCGGGTGTCGTTAACCTCTGCCCGCAGGCGTGACGCCGCCGCCAGCGCGGCGCGATAGCGTGCCGCGCTTTCACCCACGCTTGACTGGGAACGGGTCGGATCGAGACGCGCCACCACCTCACCCGCCTGCACCTGATCGCCCTCATGCACGTACAGCTCCGTCAGAATGCCGCCCTCCAGCGACTGCAGCACCTGCTCGCGCGAGCTGGGGATTACCTTGCCGGTTCCGGTTGAGACTTCATCCAGCACGCCAAACCACGCCCAGATCAGCGCGACCAGCATCAGCGCGGCGCTGATAACAATCAGCCGCACCGCCCCGCTGTAGTGCGTTTCCGATTTCAGTTCACCCAGCAGATCGTCTGACGCATCTGTTTCAGCAGCCGTGACCAGCCGCAGTTTTGCCGGCAGCTGCTTCATGCGTTCACCTCCGGCAGATTTCCGCCGCTGCGCGCTGGCGGCAGCGCTTTCTCTTTCGGACTGTCCATGACCAGCTGTCCCTCTTTCAGCACCAGTATCCGATCCACCAGCGACAGAATCGCGGCGCGATGCGTCGCCACGATCAGCGTGCGGCCGTTCAGCCATGCGCCGAGGCGCTCAATAAACTCTTTCTCCGTGTGATCGTCGAGCGCGGCGGTGGGTTCATCCAGCAGCACGATATTGGGATCGCGCAGCAGCATGCGCGCCAGCAGCAGCGACTGCCGCTGCCCGCCGGAGAGGCCGGTGCCCCCCTCCATGACCGGGTGATCCAGCCCCAGCGGCAGGCGGCGAATAAATTCTGCTCCGCCGCTCACCGTCAGCGCAGAGAAGATGGCGTCGTCGGTAGCGTGCGCCGCGCCGAGCGTCAGGTTTTCACGCAGCGTACCGTGAAACAGACGCGCGTTTTGCGTCAGCAGCCCGACGTTGCGCCGCACGTCGGCCACGTCAATGTGCGGCAGGCTGAGGTTATCAAGCCGCAGCTCACCGCTCACCAGATCCATGCCGCCCGCCATCGCCTGCAGCAGCGTGGATTTACCGGAGCCGTTGCGGCCCAGCACCGCAATACGCTCCCCAGGCTGTATGGTCAGGGATTTAATGCGCAGCGCCATGGTCAGCGAGTCGCTGTAGTAGCGAAACATGGCGTCGGTGAACTGATAGTGGCCAAACAGCACCGGACAGTGAATACGCGTCTCATCGCTGCTGTTCTCTACCGGCAGGTTCATCAGGCCGTCGAGGCTGGTTTTCGCCGCCCTGACCTGCTGCCAGCGCGCCAGTACGCCGCACAGCGTTGCCATCGGCGCAATCATGCGCGAGGAGAGCAGCGACGCCGCGACAATCGCCCCGGTGGTGATATCGCCGTTGATCACCATCGGCGCGCCCACCACAATGACGCTGGCGTAAACCAGCCCCTGCACCGTTACGCCCCAGCTAATGAGCGAGTGCATCACCTTACGCATCGCGACGCCTGACTGCGCAGTAATACGGATATAACTGTTCCACTGTTGCAGAAAGCGATCTTCCGCCTGCATCAGCTTGATATCCTCCAGCCCCTGTACGCTCTCCACCAGCACTGCGTTACGCAGCGTGGACTCTTTCAGCGCCTGCTGCGCCAGCTTCGCCAGTTTTTTCTGGCTGAGCAGGCCCGGCAACACCATCAGCAGCACCGCCACCGGGGCGATCCACGCCAGCTGTGGCGCGATAATCGCCATAACCAGCAGAAACAGCAGGAAAAATGGCATATCGACAATCGCCGTCACGGTGGTTGAGGTCACCATTTCCCGGATCGCCTCCAGTTCACGCAGCTGGGAGATAAAAGTGCCGGTAGAGCGCGGCACCACGCTGTTGCGCAGCCGCAGCGCATGACCAAACACCCGATCGGAGACGCGCATATCGGCGCGCTTGCCCAGCAGATCGGTGACGTGATCGCGGCCCACGCGCAGAATATAGGTAAATACCACCGAAATGATCACGCCAGCATAGAGGACATAGAGCGTGGGATAAGATTGCGCCGGGATCACCCGGTCATAGACCTGCATCGAAAACACAATCCCTACCAGCGCCAGCAGATTGATCAAGAAGGACGCCAGCATCACATAGCCGTAGGGACGCAGATCGTGCAGCACCAGCCGCCGCAGCCAGTCGGGGCGAACGGTGGCGAGATAGCGATCGACCCGGCTATCTTTCGCCGCCGCCACCGGTCGCAGCGCGGCCACCACGCGGAGGGCGGGCAGCAGATCGGTGAGCATCACCGGCGTCGGCTGTTCATCGCCGGAAAAGTGCACCCGAACGCGGTCATCACCATCAAACGCCGTCACCACGCCGACCTGGCCATCATCCAGCTCTACTGCCAGCGGCAGGCGCCAGCGCGTGATCTCCCGGCTCTCCTCTGCAAACAGCTGCAGCGACAGCCCCGCCTGACGTGCCAGATGGCGCAGCGCTTTATCGCGCGTCTGTTTGCCCTGCCACTCCGCTGCTGCCATGATCATGCCCGGCGAACAGGGCAGCCGGTAGTGGGTGGCGATCTGAATAATGGCCGTGGCCCAGCCGTTAAGCGGCAGCTCGCCGCCGCTGGCGGACTGGCCCTCAGGCGCGTCCGGAATCGGTAATTGGGTCATGGCTGAATCTCCACGGTCTGGATGCGCTGGTTATTAAGCGTAAAGGCTGAACGGATCTGTCCGGTGCTGTAGAGGCAGTCGAGCTGCAGCGATCGCAGCTGGCTTACGGTCTGCTGTAGCGTAAAGCGGGTCTGCCACACCTCCTGTTCGGCATTGAGTACGTCCAGCAGCGGGCGCGTACCAAGCTGCAGATACTGATCCTGATAGAGCTGGCGGGTTTTCTCGCCCAGCGCCTGCTGGCGCCCCATGATCGCCAGACTCTGCGACAGGCTGAGCGCCTCATTCTGCGATTCGCTCAGCTGCTGACGCGCCTTCAGCCGTGCGGAATTTACCGCTGCGTTTGCCGCCTGCAGCGCGCTGGCGGCAGCGTCGCGCGCGGCGGTGATCCCGCCGCCCTGATAAAGCGGCATCTCGACTTTGACAAAGGCAGAGTACTGCGTGCGGTCCAGCGACTGACTGCCGGCGTAGCGATCGTTGAGATAGTGGGTAACCTGCGGTTCCAGCGAGATAGTCGGCAGGTTCTGCGCGCTGGCGTTATCAAGTTTGGCCTGCGCCTGATTAGCCTGCGCCCACGCGGCCAGCACCGCCGGATTGGTTTTGTCATCCGCTTTGCCACTGGCGCAGCCGCGGGTCAGCGTTGCGGGAAACTGGTCGCTGACCTGCTTTACCAGCGGCCAGCCCAGATAGGTGGCTAAGGTTGCGCGCCAGCGGTTAAGGCTCGCCTGATACTGCGTCAGGGTGGTGCGCGCGCCTTCAATACGCGCATCGGTCTGGGTCGCGTCGGAGAGCGAGGCCGCGCCCTCCTCATTACGCTGCCGCGCCAGTACGCCAATCCGGCTCAGGGCGCTGAGCTGATCGCGGGCAATCTTTACCAGCTGCTGATAGCCCTGCACCTGAACCAGTGCCGCTGCGGTATCGTGCGCCACGCTATCGATACTCACCAGCACGTTTGCCTGCTCCTGCGCCACGCCCGCCTCGGCAGAGCGCACCGAGCTGCTGACTTTGCCAAAGTCATAAAGCATCTGCGACACCGACAGCACAAATGAGGGGCTGAAGCCGCTGCCGCTGTAACTGTTGCTATAGCCATTGTTCATGCCCGCACTGATTTGCGGATAATATTTTGCTTTTGCCACATCGACCTGATTCGCCTGCTCCAGCATGGTGCCAATCGCCTGCGCGATATCAGGATGCCACTGCACCGCACGCTGCACCGCCTGCTCAATTGTCAGGGTCTCCGGCACGCTGCCCAGCGCCGGTTCGGCGACTTCGCCCGCGAGCGACGGCAGCTCCTGCTGCTGAACCAGCTCGCTTTGCGTAATAGATCCAGCGCGTATCAGCGTCTCACTGGCGGCACTAAGATGCGCACTGTAAAACAACAGAAAGCCCGCGCTTACTGCGGCGGGCAGAGAGGAACGGCGAAAAGGTGCGCCGGATTGCATCAGATCCATCGATTATCCACCAGTCAGAATAGAGAAAGGGCACCTCCTGTGCCCGTGATGCTTCCCTGCGTCACACACCACTATGCCGTGTGGTTTTGGTGCGGTTGCTGCAGCAGCTCCTCCAGTGACACGTTAACGCCTTCCAGCGTGATCAGCTGCGTAGTGCTGTAGCCCGTCCCGCTACCGTCACGATCGATTGAAAGCACGGTGCTGCCATCAGAAGTATGGTCCACTTTCACGAAATCATTAATATTACTTGTGGAATCATTCCAGCCGATCAGCAGTTCACTGATATCAATCTTGTCTCCCTGGGCGACGTTAAAGTCGGTCCAGGTGTCGTGGCCGTTGCCGCCGGTGGCGTCAGCGCGATCCAGCAGATGGTAAACCAGCGTATCTGCGCCGGCGCCAGCGGTGATGGTGTCATCGTAGGCGCTGCTGGTCAGCGTATCGTTACCGCCGGTTCCGTTAATGGTCGGGTGCAGCTCAATGGTGAAGCTGTGGCTGGTCAGGGTGCCGTCCCGGCCCGCCAGGGTGTAACTGAATACCTCCTTATGCGTAATGTTCTGGACGTTAACATCCGCATTGAGTGAGTAGGTGTAGCTTCCGCTGGCGCTGACCTGCAGCACGCCGAACTCACCGGCTACCTGCGTCATACCGGCCGCTCCCACCGTGGTTTCTGCCCCCAGAGCATTAGTGATGGTTAAGGTTCCGCTGTGCGTGCCGGCGCTGTCAGCCCAGATGCTGCCGCTCGCGTCATGCTCAGCGCTGCTGCTTTCCGCCAGCAGACTGGTGGCGGCAAACAGCGTGGCCGCCGGGCCGTTATGCAGCGTTACCGTCAGCGTGGCGGAGGTTACCGTGCCGCTGGCGTCCCGCACTGAATAGGTAAAGGTATCCGTCGCCGGCAGCGTGTCGATATTCAGTCCCGCTTTCAGCGCATAGGTATAGTTGCCTCGCGCATCCAGGGTCAGCGTACCGTAGCTGCTGTTGATCACCGTATTACCCGTGCCAGCAACCGTTGCGCCGCCCGCCGTTGTAACCGCCACACCGGCCGGTACCGTACCGGCTATCGAACTGGTGTCGTTCGCCAGCAGATTACCGGTGACGGTGGCCGCCGTGGTCACCGCCAGCGTGGTGTAGTCTGACACCGTGCTCACGGTAGTGGTGGGCAGTACGCTGAGGTTGGTATTCGCGCCGACCACTACCGCGTAGTTACCGGTACTCAGATTGCTGTAGGTGACGTTACCGCCGCGAATCGTTCCGATTGAGAGCAGAGAGCTGATGTAGTTGCTCTGCGAACTCACCAGCTGCCAGGAGCCGTTACTCAGCTGCGTGTAGAGGTTTAGCGAGTAGTTAGCCGCCACGCCGATACTGTTTACTGAGCCGTAGAGCGTTACCGTGCGGAAATCGTCCTGACCCACATTGAAGATATAGGCGTTACCGTTATTGAGCACGCTGGCGCCCAGTAGCGAGCCGACCCCCAGGGTAAGCAGCGCCGTGTGCGAAGAGTTCACGGTGCCGTTATTGATGGTGGCCTGCGTGGTGCCGTAATCAACCTCGCTAACATCGTTGGTCGCCACAACGCGGATGGCTCCCAGCAGCGACGCCGATGGCGAAACGTTGCCCGCTCTGTCGCTCTGCGTCACCGAGAGCGTGGCACCGGTAGTCTGCGCAGTGCTCAGCGCCACTGACCAGCTGCCGCCGCTGCCCACCGTGGTGGTGCCGAGCGTGACGCCGCTGGCGTCGCGGACCGTCACCGTTGCGCCGACCTCGCCGCTGCCGGTGACGCTGGTGCCGGCGCTGTTGATCAGCAATCCGGATACCGCCGCCGGTGGCACCGTGTCAACGGTGATGGTGGTCGCTACGTTGGTGCTGCTGACGTTACCTGCCGGATCAGTCACCGTGGTGCTCAGGGTATGCGCCCCGTTGCTCAGCGCCGCGGTGGTAAAGCTCCAGCTGCCGCCCGTACCCACCGTGACGGAACCCAGTGCGGTCGTGCCGTCAAAAATGGTCACCAGCGCGCCCGCTTCTGCCGTACCGCTCAGCGTCGGCGTGGTATCGCGCGTAAAGGCACCGCTGGTCAGCGTTACCGGCGCGCTGCCCGCATCATCCGTAATGGTGAGCGTGCTGGCCACCGGCGCTACGGTGTCAACCCGCAGCGTGACCGAAGCCTGCGGGCTGACGTTACCCGCCGCGTCGGTCTGCGTCACGTTGAGCGTATGGGGACCATTACCCAGCGCTGGCGTGATGAAGCTCCAGCTGCCGCTGCCGCCGACGGTCGCAGTTCCCAGTAGCGTAGTGCCGTCGTAAACGCTGACGCGTGCACCCGCCTCGCCCGATCCGCTCAGCAGCGGCGTGCTGTCATTGGTCACGCCGTTGTTGGGGATAGCGATCGCCGTACTGCCGTTGTTATTAGCCAGGGTCAGGCCGGTTACGGCAACCGGCACCGTGGTGTCGATAATCGCCGTCGAACTGATGCTGCTGCTGACGTTACCCGCGGCATCAGTGGCGGTGATGCTGAAGGTGTGCGATCCCTCGGAGAGGGCTGTTCCCGGCGTGAAGCTCCAGCTGCCGCTGCTGCTGGCGGTCACCGACCCCAGGACAGTGGTGCCGTCGCGCACAATCACCAGACTGTTTGCCTCGGCCGTGCCGCTCAGGGTTGGCGTGCTGTCGCGCGTCGCGCCGCCATTTACCACCGTGGTGTTGTTAATGTCGTTGGTGACCACCAGCGTTGGCGCAGCGGGGGCCACGGTATCAACGGTAATCGACACCGCCGGCGTCGCCGGGCTGACGTTGCCCGCGGCGTCACGTACCGTCGTGCTCAGCGAATGCACGCCGTTGCTCAGCGCAGCTGGCGTAAAGCTCCATGCGCCGTCGCTGCCTGCCACCACCGATCCCAGCACCGTGCTGCCGTCATACACCGTGACGACCGCGCTCGCCTCCGCCGTCCCGCTCAGCGTTGGCGTCGCGTCATTGGTGACTGCGCCAACGCTGAGCGGTCCGGTCACCGGCGCCATATCGTCCGTGATCGTCAGGTTACTGACCGCTGCCGGCGCCACCGTATCCACCGTCAGCGTGATGCTGGCTGGCGGACTGACGTTTCCGGCGGCGTCGGTCTGGGTCACGTTCAGGGTGTGACTGCCTTCACTCAGCACCGGGCTGACAAAGCTCCAGCTGCCGTTACTGCTGACAATCGCCGTGCCCAGCGCAACATTGCCGTCAAGGATAGTTACGCGTGCGCCCGCCTCACCGGATCCGGTCAGCAGCGGCGTGCTGTCACTGGTCACGCTATTATTGGGAATCGCGATCGCCGTACTGCCGTTGTTGTTGGCGGCAGCCAGACCGGTAACCGCACCTGGCGCAACGGTATCAATGATCGCCGTTGAGCTGACGCTGCTGCTGACGTTGCCTGCCGCATCGGTGGCGGTGATGCTGAAGGTATGCGATCCCTCAGCGAGCGCCGTGGCAGGGGTAAAGCTCCAGCTGCCGGTACCGCTGGCGGTGACTGAACCGAGTAGCGTGGTGCCGTCGCGGATAATCACCAGGCTATTGGCCTCGGCGCTGCCGCTCAGGGTTGGCGTGCTGTCGCCGCTTGCTGCGCCGTTCGCCACCGTGGTGTTCGCCACGTCGTTGGTCACGACCAGCGTTGGCGCAGCCGGCGCTACGGTGTCCACGGTGATTGCGACCGTGGGCGACGCCGCGCTGACGTTGCCTGCCGCATCACGCACCGTGACGCTCAGCGCATGCGGACCATTATTCAGCGCGGGCGACGTAAAGCTCCACGCGCCGCTGCCGTCGGCCACAGTGGAACCCAGTACTGCAGTGCCGTCATAGACGGTGACCACGCCCCCCGCCTCTGCCGTACCGCTCAGCACCGGCGTGGTGTCGTTGGTCACGGCGCCGTTAGTCAGAGGACCGGTGTTCGGCGCGGCGTCATCGGTGACCACCAGATTGCTTACTGCGGCTGGCGGAGTGGTATCGACCGTCAGCGTCAGCGTCGCATTCGGGCTGACGTTACCGGCCGCATCGCTGGCGGTAACGTTAAAGGTGTGTGCCCCCTCTGCCAGCGCCGGCGTGACAAAAATCCACGCGCCGCCGCTGCCCGCCGTTACCGATCCGAGAACGGTGTCGCCGTCGCGGATCGTCACCACGCTGCCCGCCTCTGCCGTGCCCCTGAGCAGCGGAGTGGCATCGCTGGTGGTGCCGCCGGCGGCAATTGCCACCAGCGCGCTGCCGTTGTTGTTAGCCGCGTTCAGGCCGCTCACGGCGACCGGCGCCACGCTATCCACAATCAGCGTGGTGCTGGTCGCGCCGCTGACGTTGCCCGCCACATCGGTGGCGGTGACGCTCAGGGTATGCAGTCCCTGGTTCAGCGTAGTGCTGACATAGCTCCAGCGTCCTTCCGCATCAGCGGTCACCGAGCCCAGCACCGCGTTACCGTCGCGTACCGTGACAATGGCGTTCGCTTCCGCCACGCCGCTTAAGGTCGGCGTCGCATCGCTGCTGTAGCCACCCGCCGGGATGGTTGCGCTGGTCACATCGTTGGTCACCACCAGCGTTGAGGTGGCTGGCGCAGTGGTATCCACTACTACGGTAAAGTTCACCGGATCGCTGCTGCTGCCCGCCGCATCGCGTACCGTGACGCTGAGCGGATGCGTACCTTCGCTCAGCGCGGCAGGGGTGAAGCTCCAGGCTCCGTCGCCGTTTGCCACCACCGATCCCAGCACCGTAGTGCCTTCACTGATCACCACCACGCTGTTTGCCGCGGCGCTGCCGGAGAGCGTTGGCGTGGTATCGTCAGTCGGCGTACCGCTGGTCAGCGGCCCCTGAATCGCGCCGGCGTTATCCGTTACCGTCAGTGCCGTGACCGGGGCGACCGCTGCGGTCAGCACGGTAAAGCTGATATCGCTCACCGGGCTGACGTTGCCCGCCGCATCGGCGGCACTCACGCTCAGCGTGTGCGGACCATCCGCCAGCGCGGCGGTGGTAAAGCTCCACGCGCCGTTGGTGCCGGCGGTTACCGAGCCGAGCACGGTGGTGCCGTCCCGCACGGTAACGATGCTGCCCGCCTCAGCGGTGCCGCTCAGCTGCGGCGTGTTGTCGCTGGTGGTGCTGCCAGCCGCGATAGTCAGCGGCGTGCTGCCGTTGTTATTGACCGCCGTCAGGCCGGAGATAGCCGCCGGTGCCACGGTATCCACCACCACCGTGGTGACGGCAGAGGCGATACCGGTATTACCGGCCGCATCGGTGACGCGCACGCTCAGGGCGTGACTGCCCTCGCCCAGCGCGGCAGGGGTAAAGCTCCAGGCGCCCGCGCCGCTGGCGATAGCGGTACCGAGCAGCGTGGTGCCGTCATACACGCTGACCGTGGCGTTTGCCTCCGTGGTGCCGCTCAGCGCTGGCGTACTGTCATTGATGGTTGCTCCGCTGGTGAGCGGCGTAGCCGAATCACCCGCGGTGACGTTCACCGTGCCGGCCGCAGGGGCTACCGTATCGACCGTGATGTTCAGCGCGCCGGAGCGATCGCTGACGTTGCCCGCCGCATCGGTCACTGTCACACTAAGCGCGTGCGCGCCCTGGCTCAGCAGCGGCAGCGTAGTGCTCCATGCGCCGTCGCCGTCAGCAGTGACCGAAGCGATTACCGTATTGCCATCGTAGATGGTCACCAGCCCGCCCGCTTCCGCCGTGCCGCTGAGCTGTGGCGTACTGTCGTTAGTCACGCCGTTATCCGTTACCGGCACCGGCGTGGCACCGTTGTTATTCGCCGCCGCGAGATCGGTGACGACGTCGGGCACGACGGTATCGACAATGAAATTAATCACCGCTGACGGATCGCCAGGATTGCCGGTTTCATCCGTGCTGACGACAGAAATCGCGTGCGCGCCCTCATCCAGTACCGGATCTGGCGTATAGCTCCACTGTCCGTTCGCGTCTATCGGCAGAGTAGCCAGCACTGTACCGTTATCAGAAATGGTTACAGTGCCATTTGCCGGACCCGTTCCCTGCAGGACCGGCGTGTTGTCACGGATAGCGGCCCCGTCTGTTACCGTTACCAGCGTGCTGCCGCTGTTATCGGTGATCTGCAGCGTGCTGTCGACCGGTGGCAGATCGGCTTCAATCGTCAGCGTAAAGGCGTCGGTAGCCGGGCTGACGTTACCCGCCGCATCGGTCACGGTGAACGTAAAGCTATGCTCGCGGTTTGACAGCGCGGCATCTGGCGTAAAGCTCCAGCTGCCGTTTTCGTCAGCGGTGGCCGTTCCCAGCAGCACGTTGTCGTCATAGACCGTTATCGTGCTGCCCGCCTCCGCCGTGCCGCTGAAGGCCGGGAGATTATCATCAGTGATCGCGCCTGACGTCAGCGGACCTTCAGCGCCGCCGACGCTGTCGGTAACAAGCAGATCGTCAATTGCCTCCGGTGCCACCGTGTCGATAGTGATGGTAATCGGGCCGGTAACCGGGCCGGCGGTGCCCGCCGCGTTGCTGACCGAGACGCTGAAGGCATAGGTTGCATCGTCCAGCGCTGCGGATTCATAACGCCAGACGCCATTCTCACCCACGGTTGTGGTGCCAACGATGGCTCCATCCTGAATGATATTCACTACCGTGCCGGCGACGCCGGTTCCGCGCAGCACCGGCGTGCTGTCACTGGCGAAGCCGTTGTTCGCCACCAGCACCGGCGTGGTGCTGGCGTTGTTGTAGATATCAAAGCTCAGCACCGCGGCTGGCGTACTGGTATCGACCGTAAAGCTGACCGTCGACGCCACCTCGCTGACGTTGCCCGCTACATCGGTGGCGGTCACCGTCAGGGTGTGCGCCCCCTCAGCCAGCGCGCTGGTGTTGAGGCTCCAGGCCCCCTGAGGATCGGCGGTGGTTCTGCCAACCTCCTGCGCACCGTCATACACAATAATGGTCGCTCCTGCCTCTGCGGTACCGCTGATGAGCGGCGTCGCATCAGGAGTTACGCTGTTGCTATTGATGGTTACCGGCGTCGCTTGTATATCATTCTGCAGCAGCAGATCGCCTGCCGGCTGCGGCGCAGTGGCATCAATATTGATGGTCAGCGCACCGGACGGTGCGCTGACGTTGCCCACTTCATCGGTGACCGTGGCGCTCAGCGTGTGCTGGCCGTCGGTCAGTACCGGTGAGCTGAAGCTCCAGCTGCCGTCGCCGTCCGCCGTCACCGAGCCAATCACCACTCCGCCGTCATACAGCGTAATCAGGCTGTCGGGTTCCGCGGTGCCGCTCAGCAGTGGCGTATTGTCCGTGGTCAGCGCGCCGTTTGTCAGAGGCTGCGGTGTCGTACCGTTGTCGTTACTGACCACCAGCGATGTGGCATCCGGCAGCGTGGCGTCCACGGTAAAGGCGACAGGAGCAGAAGCCGGACCGGTGTTACCGGCCGTATCGGTCACCGTGGTGGTGAGGCTGTAGCTGCCATCGTCCAGCTGCGGCAGCTGATAGCTCCACTGTCCGTTACTGCCGGTGGTCACGCTGGCCAGTATTGCGGTTCCGTCCAGAATCGTTACCACGCTGCCCGGCTCTGCGGTGCCGCTGAGGAACGGCGTATTATCCGTGGTGATGCTGCCGCTGGCGATAGCCACCGGCGTGGTGCCGTCGTTGTTCGTCAGCGCGATGTTCGCTGCCACCGCCGGCGGCGTGGTATCAACGATCGCACTGAAAGTCACCGGTGCGCTGACGTTACCAAGCGTGTCAGATGCCGTGGCGGTAAAGGTGTAGCTGCCGTCCGCCAGCGCGGTGGCAGGCGTAAAGCTCCAGCTTCCCTGTCCGTTTACCGTGGTGGAACCCAGCAGCGTACCGCTCTGATCGGTAAGGGTAATAATGCTGCCCGCATCCCCGCGACCGCTGAACAGCGGCGTGCCATCATTAGTGAGGCCCCCGTTGGGAACGGCTACCGGCGCAGTGCCGTTATCATTACTCAGCGTCAGCTGCGTAACGGCGGAAGGCGCCGTGGTGTCCACGGTAAAGGCGATCGGCGCACCCGGCGCGCTGCTGTTACCGGCGGCGTCGGTGACCGTCACGCTCAGGCTGTGCGGGCCGTCGCTGAGGATCGGCGAGAAGCTCCAGTTACCCTGTGCATCGGTCGTGGTGGTACCGAGGATCAGATTGCCATCAGATACAACGATGGTGCTGCCAGGCTCTGCGCGACCGGAGAACTCAGGCGTGTTGTCACCGGTGGTGGAGCCGGATGTAATCGCCTGCGGCGTAGCGCCATTGTTGTTCACCAGCGCGATCTCAGTGGCCGCAGCCGGTGCGACCGTATCCACGGTAAAGGTGATTGTGGGCGAAGCGGGGCTGGTGTTCCCGGCTGCGTCGCTGACAACGGTGCTCAGGTTATGCTCGCCCTGCGTAAGCGCGCCGGTCGTGAACTGCCAGCTGCCGCTGCTGTTCACGGTAACCGAACCGATTTGCGTAGCGCCGTCATAGATCAGCACCACGCTGCCCGGCTCGGCTGAACCGATCAGCTGCGGCGTCGCGTCGTTGGTCACGTCACCGCTGTTGATCGGCACCAGCGTGCTGCCTTCATTGTTGTTAACCAGCACGTTCTGCGCTGCTTCCGGTGCCTGCGTATCCACGTTAATCGTGGTTACGGCCGAGGCCGGACTGACGTTGCCCGCCGGCGTCGTCTCCGTAATGCTCAGCGCATAGCTGCCATCATCCAGGGCTACGGGCGTATACTGCCAGCCGCCATCCCCACCGGCTACCACGCTGCCGATAGCCGTGCCGTCATTATAAATAGTGATCAGACTGCCGGCGGCGGCCGTACCGCTGAGCTGCGGCGTACTGTCGCTGGTGTAGCCGTTACTGGCAACCGGCACGCCTTCGCCGGAAGTGACGGAGAAAGCAGGTGCAGCCGGCACGCTGGTATCCACCGTCAGGGTCACAGAGTTGCCTGTAGCGCTGACGTTGCCTGCGGCGTCGGTCGCGGTGGCCCGTAAGGTATGTGCGCCATCGGTCAGGACCGTGTCGCTAAAGCGCCAGGCCCCGTCTGCGTCTGCCCGGACAGAGCCGATAGCGGCTGTTCCGTCATAGAGCGTTACCAGGCTACCTGCCTCAGCGCTGCCGCTCAGCACCGGTGTGGCGTCGTTGGTGACGCCGGTGATCGGTGCGTTATTGTCATCCCTCGCGGTCAGGTCGACTACGGCGCCAGGGGCTGTGGTATCGATGGTGAAGTTATATGCAGAGGAGGCCGCGCCGGTGTTACCGGCGGCGTCAGTCACTCGCGTGGTCAGGCTGTAATCGCCCTCAGCCAGCGGCGCATCCGGCGTAAAGCGCCAGCCGCCGTCACTGCCTGCAGTGACGCTGCCCAGTACTTCGCCGTTGTTATAGACGGTCACGATGCTGCCCGCTTCCGCCGTGCCGCTTACCACCGGCAAGGTGGTATTGGTCGCACCGGCCTCGGCGACAGGGCGCGCCACGCCGCCCGCCTCATTGCTGACCTGCAAAGCCTCTGCAGCTTCGGGTGCCGTTGTATCAATGGTGAAATTCAGCGGTGCCGATGGCGCGCTGACGTTGCCCGCCGGATCGGTAACGGTAGTGGTCAGGCTGTAATCGCCCTCAGGCAGCGGTGCCTCTGGCGTGAAGCTCCAGTTGCCGTCTGTATCTGCGGTTACGCTGCCCAGCACCGTGTCGCCATTGGAAACGGTGATCAGCGCACCCGGTTCGGCGCTGCCGCTCAGCACCGGCGACGTCGTGTTGGTCACGCCGTTATCAACCGGCAATGGCGTTTCGCCGTCGTTGTTACTGAGCTGCAGCTCGCCTGCCGCCGCTGGCGGAATAGTATCAACGGTAAACACCAGCGCAGCAGAAGGCTCGCTGACGTTACCCGCCGGGCTGGTTACCGTAGCCGTCAGGCTGTGCGGACCCTCGCTCAGCGGCGACTCTGGCGTAAAGCGCCATGTACCGCCGTCATCCACGACCACGCTGCCCAGCACCGTGGTGCCGTCAAGTACCGTTACCGTGCTGCCCGCAGCCGCCGTGCCGCTCAGCACCGGGGTAGTATCACTGGTAGTCCCGTTGGTGACCGTCACCAGCGTGCCGCTGCTGTCATTACTCAGCACCAGATCGTCCGCCACAGGCGGCGGCGTGGTGTCAATCGTAAAGTTAAGCGGTTCAGACTCATCGCCGCGGTTACCCGCCGCATCCGTGACCGTAGTGGTCAGGCTGTGCGGTCCGGCTGCCAGCGGCGTTTCCGGCGTAAAGCGCCACGCTCCGGTGCCGTCAGCGCTGACGCTGCCCAGCAGCGTGCCGTTATCATAGACGCTGACCGTGCTGCCTGGCTCAGCGCTGCCGCTCAGCGCCGGCGAGGTGTCGTTAGTTACGCCGCCGGCGTTGATGGCGTTACCGTTTTGATCGTTACTCAGCTGCAGGCCGCCTGCCGCAACGGGCGGTGTAGTATCAATGGTCAGCACCAGCGGTGCAGAAGGCGCACTGCTGTTCCCTGCCGGTGAGGTGGTGACGGCCGTCAGGCTGTGCTCACCGTCTGCCAGCGGTTCGTCTGGGGCAAAACTCCAGCTTCCCCCCTCTCCCACGGTAACGGAGCCCAGTACTTCATCCCCATCTGAAATTGTCACCACGCTGCCTGCGGCCACGCCGCTGCCGCTCAGCAGCGGCGTGGCGTCATTCGTCAGACCGTTGTTAACCGGAACCGGCGCAGTACCTTCATCGTTAGCCGCCTGCAGAGCAGCGGGTGCCGCTGGCGCAGTCGTATCGATGGTAAACACCACTGCCGTGGACGCTGCCCCGCTGTTGCCAGCCGGATCGGTGACAACCGTGGTCAGGCTATGTTCACCCGGCTGCAGTACCGGTGAGGTAAAGCTCCAGCTGCCGTCGCTACCGGCGGTGGTGCTGCCCAGCACGTTACCGTTATCAGAAACGGTGACGGTACTGCCTGGCTCAGCGCTTCCGCTGAGTACCGGCTTAGTGCTGTTAGTAATGCCGGTGATTTCGTTACCGTTTTGCCCGTTGCTCAGCAGCAGATCGCTGGCGATCGCGGGTGCAGTAGTGTCGATCACCACGCTGACCGGGGCACTGGCCGGCCCGGTGTTGCCCGCCGTATCGGTTACGGTGGTGGTAAGCGCGTGCGCGCCTTCATCCAGCGGCTGCGGCGGCGTAAAGCTCCAGCTGCCGTCGCCGCCCGCCACGGTACTGCCCAGAACGTCGCCATTATCAGAAACGGTGACGATGCTGCCCGGCTCGGCGCTGCCGCTGAGGGTCGGCGTGGTTTCATTCGTGGCACCGCCCGCCGGCAGCGCGTTACCCTCCTGGTTGTTCAGCTGCAGACCGCTGGCGGCGGCCGGTGGCTGCGTATCTACCGTGACCGCCACCGGGTCAGAGGCGGGGCCGGTATTACCGGCCGCATCGGTGACCGTGCTGGTCAGCGCGTGTTCGCCATCGCTGAGCGGCGGCGTGGTATAGCTCCAGTTGCCCTGAGCATCCGTGGTGGCGGTGCCAAGCACCGTATCACCGTCGCGGACGGTCACCGTGGAGCCAGGCTCCGCGGTGCCGCTCAGCGTCGGCGTAGTGAGACTGGTGCTGCTGCCTGGCGTAACCGGATCGCCATTTTCATTGCTGAGCTGAACGCCGGACGGCGCGGCGGGCACGCTGGTATCGATGGTGATATTGATAACCGATGAGGAGGTCTCCGCCCCCGCTGCGCTGGTGGCAACCGCCCGGAACGCATAGGGGCCGTCGGCTAACGCGGCAGGCGTAAAGCGCCACTGGCCGTCACCGTCTGCGACGACGCTGCCCAGTAGCGTAGTACCGCTATAGAGTCTGACCACGTCGCCAGCGGTGGCGACGCCGCTCAGCACCGGGGTGTTATCGCCGGTGCTGTCGTTATCTGCCAGCGTAACCAGCGTGCTGCCGCTGTCATCTGTTACCTCCAGTGAGCTGGTTGCCGGCACGCTGCCGGCATCAATCGCCAGCGTAAACGCCGGTGACGCCGGGCTGACGTTCCCTGCAGCGTCGGTCACGGTGGTGGTAATGTTATGCTGACCGTTGCTCAGCGCCGGCAGCGTCAGGCTCCAGCTGCCGTTGCTATCCACAACGGCGCTGCCCAGCAGCACGTCGCCGTCATAAATGCGCACCACGCTGCCCGCTTCGGCCGTGCCGCTCAGCGTCGGCGTGTTGTCATCGGTGAGCTGGCCTGAAGTCAGCGGGCCGGTACTAGCGCCTGCGTTATCAGTGACCTGCAGATTGCTGACCGCCGCTGGTGCGACTGTATCTACGGTAAAATTCAGCGGCGCAGAGACGGGGCTGCTGTTGCCAGCCAGATCGGTTACGGTGGTGGTCAGGCTGTGGCTGCCCTCACCCAGCTGCGGCGTGGTAAAGCGCCAGCTGCCGTCGCTGTTGGTGGTCACGCTGCCCAGCACGGTGTCGCCATCACGAATCGTCACCAGCGCACCCGGTTCCGCCGTGCCGCTCAGCACCGGCCGGGCATCGTTAACGGTGCTCTCCGGCGCGATATTGACTACGGTGCTGCCGTCACTGCCGGTTAGCGTCAGCGCATCAGCCGCTGCCGGTGCCACGCTGTCGACGGTGATATTCAGCGGCGCGCTTTGCGTGACGTTGCCTGCGCCATCGGTAGTACGCAGGTAGAAACTGTGCAGCCCCTGGAACAGACCGCGCAGGGCAAACGACCACTGGCCGTTGCTATCGGCGACAACGCTGCCGATTTCAGTGTTTCCGTCAAAGAGTGTAATCAGGTTGCCCGGCGTGCTGACGCCGCTTAGCGTTAACTCCTCGCTGCGCGTGGTCGCGCCGTCGGTCAGCGGCTGCAGCGTATTATCACCGGTGCTTACCGCTTCCAGCGGCGTGGTCGCTGGCGGCAGATCCGCCTGGACGTTAAGCGTGAAAGGTGTGCTGGCCGGACCAATGTTACCGGCCGCGTCAGTGCTGATAACGGTGAAGCTGTGCGCGCCGTTGCTGAGCGCAGGGGTGGTAAACTGCCAGCTGCCGTTAACGTCAACCAGGGCCACACCAAGCAGTACGTCACCATCGTAGATGCTGACCGAGGCGCCCGGCTCCCCGCTGCCGCTCAGCACGGGCGTATTGTCATCAGTAGTGGCGTTTTGCGGCAGCTCAACCTGGCTGTCGCCCGCGTCGTCAAAGACCCGCAGATCGGTTATCGCCTCCGGAGCCGTGGTATCAACCGTCAGCTGCAGCGGAGCGGAAGCGGGGCCGGTATTGCCTGCCGCATCCGTCACGGTAGTAGTCAGAGTATGGCTGCCTTCACTCAGCACCGGGGTGGTAAAACTCCAGCGCCCGTCGCTGTCTGCGATAGCGCTGCCCAGTACCGTCGTGCCGTCACGTACGGTGATGACGCTGCCTGGTTCAGCGCTGCCGCTTAACACCGGCGTGGTATCACGGGTCACGCCATTCGTGGCAATTGGCGCGAGCGGGCCGCTGCTGTCGCTGCTGAGCAGCAGATCGCTGGCGACGGCTGGCGGCACCGTATCAATAGTAATGGTCAGCGTGACGGATGATGTGCTATTTCCGGCGGCATCGGTGGCTACCGCGCGGAAGGCGTAGCTGCCATCCGGCAGCGCTGCAGGCGTAAAACTCCACTGCCCGCTTGCGTCGGCAAGCGTGCTGCCAAGTACGGTAGTGCCGTTATAGAGCGTAACCAGCTCATTGGCGCCCGCCAGCCCGCTCAGGGTTGGGGTGGTGTCACGCGTGCTGGACCCGTCCGGCAGCGTACGCAGCGCAGGGCTGCTGTCATCGGTGATTTCCAGCGTGCTGCTGGTAGGTGCGATGCCGGCGGCGACATTGATCACGAATCCGCTGGTGGCGGGACTGACATTGCCTGCCGCATCGGTGACCGTCACGCTCAGCGTGTGGCTGCCGTTATTCAGTGCCGGTGTGGTAAAGCTCCAGCGCCCGTCTGCTCCCGCCGTGACGCTGCCAAGCAGAACGGAACCGTCATACACTTTAACCACGGCTCCCGCTTCCGCCGTACCGGTCAGCGTTGGCGTATTGTCATCGGTGGTTTGCCCGTTGAGTAACGGCCCCTGGCTGCTGCCGACATTGTCGCTGACCACGATATTTCCGGCCGGATCGGGTGCGGTGGTGTCGCCGTTACCAGGATTGCCGCCACCGTTGCCGGGATCGCCGCCGCCAGGATTGTTG